>JAFGDJ010000066.1 GCA_016932135.1 Spirochaetales bacterium
AGAATCCATCCGTCCTTAGCCATGGTTTCAAGCCAGGATTCTATTTTTTCGAAATCCCAGGCGAACCACCACTTAAACACTCTTTTCTTCATGGCATAATTCCTCCATCGGATGTCCCGTTTTTATACAATTCCTCCAGGCGCTGAAGCTCCGCTTTCAGCAGTTCCCTCCCCCGGAGGGTTATGAGATAGGTCTTCCGCCGGTCTGTTTCTTCTATAGGCTGAATAAGACCGTCTTTCTCGAACCTGGAAAGGGTGCCGTAGATGGTTCCCGGGCCTAATCGGATTCTTCCGTCGGTTATTTCTTCCACATGCAGAATGATTCCATAACCATGCCGGGGCTCTTTAAGCGCCAGCAGAATATAGAAAGCCGATTCGCTCATGGGCAGGTATGATGTAAACAGTTTCTGGCGGCTGATAATAAAGCTCCTTGCCGTAATTCTCCCCGGGCTTCAAGACAGAAGATGCGGTAATATATCATGACACGATATAACGCGTCAAGATATATTTTCCCCATCGCCTTGCTTCTTCCGGGGCGGCGGTATACACTTCTAGGTATGTTCGTTCAGACGAGCCTGGTGGTGTTATCGATTCTCGACGCCGCCCTAATATACATGATCTATTCCTACAACCGAAAGGGAACGATTAATCGATTTCTGGCCCTTCTTCTTATCCCCGTGACTTTGGCAAATATTGAAATGCTGGTGCTGTACACCGCCGAGAGCAGGATACTCTTCAGTTTCGGGCTTAACTTCGCGGTTTTCGACATGAATTTCTTTTTTCCCCTGATTTATCATTTTTCCTTCTATTTTCCAAGGAAAAGGATTAAAAAAGGTTGTCTTTCCCCTCCGATTTTCGCCTACACCTTTCTGCTCCTTATGGGAAGCGGGCTTGCTCTGACGGTGAATCCTGATACCTCCCTGGTGAATTTTCGCACTCTCTTTTCTCTTTCCCAGTGGATCAGCCATAATCCCATATACTACATCCTGTATCTGCTGAATTTCCTTTTTCTCTGCGTTTTGTTGACACTTACCATCATACGAATGGTCCGGTCGCTGAAACTGCCGCTTCTGGAGAGGGAAAAGAAGACCGTCATCATGGTCCTGATCGGGTTCATTCCACTTTCCGTGCTCCTGGTATTTAACTATCTTATTTTTACCCTTTTTTTGGGGGGTGTATATTTTTATCTCGCCGTATCCTTAGGGTATACCTTCTATTTCATCATTCTGGTGTTCCGTTTCGGTTTTCTGGATATGAAATCCATCAACCGGGTGTTTCTGCTGCTGCCGGGTTTTTTCATCATTCTTATTGTTCTGTATACCCGGGTGCTGCCTCCGGTTCACGCGTTGATACAGGATATCTTGGGCCTCAGCGAGCCAGTTATTGTAAGCCTGGAGATCCTGCTCTTTATTGTTGCTGTTCCTCCTTTGCTGCGGTTGGTGTACAGGCTTGTCGCTCGAAACAGACCCGGAGAGTCGGAGTTCTTTTTTCATACCTTAAAATCCGCTGCCGGTGAATTGGTCGGGATCATCGATCTTTCCAGACTGGATCGGTTCTTTACCGAGCTGTTTGTTTATCGTTTGCGGTTGAGAACCTTCTATTTCTTGTTCTTTGATGAGGTTTCGAAGACCTATCGGCCTGTGAAAGCCCATCATGGAGAGGATTTCCCTTTCTTTCCTGTTCATGGGGAGCTGGCCGAAAGGCTTCGTTTTGAGAGAAAACCCGCCAATACACAGCAACTAGCCCTTTCCTGGATAGGAGGAGAGGAACTGGAGATTCTGGATCACCAAAAAATCGTGTTGCTTTTTCCCCTGCTGGAGGGGAACAGTCTCTCCGGCATGCTGATGTTCGGTGAACCCGGGGTAGCCCGATCCTGGCGGGAGGAGGAAATCGACGAGCTGGAAATGTTCGCTTCCGGCATTCCGGTGGTTCTCGCACGATGCAGGACCCACGCCCAGGCCATCGCCATGGAGCAGAAACAAGCCCGGATTGAACGCATGGCCGTGCTTCATGAAATTACCAGCGGTATTGCCCATGAGCTGCGGAATCCTCTGTCAATCATCTCCAACTCCGCTGAGACTATAGCTTCCCGGGACCTTCCTCGGGAGGATGTTCAGCGTTTGGCCGGATACATTGAAGAAGAGACAAAGAGAATGTCCGGGCTCCTCAATAGGATTTTATCTTTCATTCCGAAGGGGGAGTACCATCACGGTATTACCAATGTGATACCGGTTCTTGAAAAAACCTTTGACCTGGTGAGTGCCAAGGCTACGCGGCAGGGTACCAAGCTCAGTATTACCTGCCCTAAGAACCATTGTTCCGCGGTGATTGATCGGGAAGCCCTGACGCAGGTATGTTTGAATTTAGCCATCAACGCTCTGGAAGCCGTGGAATCCGATGGGTTCCTGTCGGTTTGCGTGGATAAAAGGGACGATAGATTGATCATTTCCTTTGCCAATAACGGCGGCCCGATTCCCGAAGAGGTGCGAAGTAAAGTATTCAATCCCTTTTTTACTACCAAGGTGAACGGCACGGGTCTGGGGCTTTCGATTTCGTCACGGCTGGTGGAGGAAGCGGGAGGATCTATCCAATGTAAAAATATTGGAGATGAGGTGGTGTTTGAGATCCATTTGCCGATTCCAACTAAAAAAGGGTTTATTCAGGTACAGGAGTAATGTGAGTATATGGAAGATAAAGTCGTTATTATTGAAGATGAAGTAAAATTATTGGACCTCCTTCTTTTTAATCTTCGGGAAACTTATCGGGTGGAAGGTTATTCTTCGGCGGAAGATTTTTTCGATAACTTTACCCCGGAGGATACTCTGGTAGTTATTACCGATGTTCGCCTCCCCGGAATGTCAGGGGTAGACCTGTTAAAATATATTCGGGAGAACTATCCGGGAATCCCGGTGGTGGTGATGACAGCCTTCGGCTCTATCCATCAAGCGGTCGCATCCATTAAAGTTGGAGCCTATGATTATCTCACCAAACCTGTCACAGCCAAAACCCTTTCCGAGGTTATTCATCGGGTTTCTCAGTTCCGCCGGAGCTTAGCCCCCGAGGTTCCATCCTTTCCTCCGGATTTTGGCTTTTTATCCGCCGATCATCTTACTCTGGAACAGTGCGGCCTGGCGGCCCGGGTGGCGGATAAGAAAATTCCCGTTCTTATCTTGGGAGAAACGGGAACGGGAAAGGAACTTATTTCGGAGTATCTCCATTCGGCTTCCGGACGAAAGGGAACCTTTGTGAAGATAAACTGTGCAGCCATTCCGTCGGAACTCCTGGAAGGGGAGCTCTTCGGTTACAGCAAAGGAGCCTTTACCGGGGCTCATCAGAACTACGCGGGAAAAATGAAACTGGCCGACGGTGGAACTCTCTTTCTCGATGAGATAGGCGATCTTCCGGAAAGTCTTCAAGCCAAGCTCCTTCGGGTGTTGGAAGATGAGTCCTTTTACCCGGTGGGGGACAATACCCTGCGAAAGGTGGATCTTCGGGTTGTGGCGGCCACAAACAAGGATTTGAAAGAAGAGGTGGAGCAGGGGTGCTTCCGGTCGGACCTCTATTACCGTCTGGCGGTGGTCCCCATAAGAATTCCTCCCTTGAGGGACCGACCTTGTGATATCGCCCTGATCGCTGAGAAACTTTTTCTGGAAATGAAGAATCAGGGGAAAACCCACGCAAAAAAAATCGACGGCGAGGTTCTGGAAGTATTTGCCGGTTATTCCTGGCCGGGAAACGTTCGGGAACTGAAGAATGTGCTGACTCATATGGCCCTTTTAGCAGACGGTGAAGTGATTACGACGAAGGATATTCCCCGGGAAATCCTGCAGGTCTATCGACACGACCTGACCCTTCCCGAGACTTACGATGAACTCAAAGAGCTGAAAAAGTTGGTCAAACAGGAAGCGGTAACCCAGTTGGAGAAAGACTTTCTTTTCAGCGCCCTCAACCGGCATGACTGGAATGTATCCAGGACCGCTGAAAAGGTGGGGATGGATCGCCGATATCTGCAGAATCTAATAAAAAAATATGGCCTCCGGAAAAAAGCCTTGAATAGAAAGGGTTAACAACCTTTTCACGAAAAGAATGGAAAGGCACGGGTTCGTGACATTCAGTCCATTACGGTCTTGCTCTATTTACCCGTACCATATTAGAGTATTCTCATGATACCTTCAAAAGACCTGACGATAGTAACCTTATGCGAAAACACGGTTTCCGGCCGTGATCTCCTGGGGGAGTGGGGGTTAAGTTTTTCCATCAGGACCCCGGACACCCACCTTCTTTTCGACACCGGCGCCGGTTCCGCGGGAGCTGCCAATGCCGACGTTCTGAAGGTTGATCTTTCCGATGTCCAGGGCATCCTGTTGAGCCACGGCCATTTTGATCATCTGGGCGGACTGCCCGCCATGGTACGGAAAACAAGAAAGAGACCTCTGCCCGTTTTCGGGCACCCGGATATCTTTGTTCCGAAATACAGCCGGAAGGGAGACCGGGTGGTGTACGCCGGCCCGCAGTGGGCCCGGGAAGAGGCGGAGCGACTGGGAGCGGAATTCCAACTTTCCAAAGATCCTGTGCGCTTTCATGACGATATCATTTTAAGCGGCGAAGAGCCCCGGGTTACCGATTTTGAATTCATTTCCGATAAACTGCTTGTCCTGGACAACCACGGGAAGTATGTGGGCGACCCGATGAAGGACGATCAATCCCTTTTCCTGGTAACAGACCTGGGGCTGGTAGTGCTTTTAGGGTGTGCCCACCGGGGGATGATTAATATTCTTCGCTATGCCGTGGAAATCACCGGGGTGGATAGGGTTCACATGGTAGTGGGGGGAACCCATTTGATGGCTGCCGGGGATGAACAGATAGAAAAATCAATCCAAGCCCTCCGGGACATGCGGGTGGAATGGGTGGGTGTAAGCCACTGCACCGGAGGTTATGCTGCGGTGAAACTGGCTTCCGCTTTTAAAGATCATTTTTTCTTCAACCATACCGGAACCCGCATCACCTTTCCCTTCAATCGCCCGGTTTAAGAAAACCTGCCCGCCTCGAGGCGGGCAGGTACTCACAACGATCCATGAGCTCTCACACCGGTACTATACACCGACGGTCTCTTTCTTCTTTACCGTGGCTTCCACCGGCGGGTATTTCTCGTCATCCTGGAACTCGAAGAGTTGCCTGTAGCGCTCGGTTTCCTTGTACCACCGGAAATTCGGATTGCTGATTTCTTTTTCCCAGACGGGGTTGAGAATTTCTCCCAGTTCCCGGGAGTAATTATCGATCCACCGGCGAACCTTGGGGTCTGCTACGATATCCTCGGCGTGGGCGTGGCTTTCACCTTCCACGTGCTTATCCACCACTTCTCGCAAGATCTCCGGATTATCGATGATCATGCAGGGCATCCTGAGGTTGGCGTTCTTGTTATAGGGGAAGTGCTTCCGGATATCCCTGAAGAAGGGGCTGTTCACCACTTCGATAATACTTTTTTCACGGATGTTATGGTCGGCGGCGTGGAAATGGGCAAAGACACAGGGTTCCGCAAAGCCCGAGTTAAGGATGTGCAGGTATTGCCTGCCTCCCGCAAGGCAACCGCCCACGGCCGGTCCGTCGTTCCAGAAGTCCGCCAGAAACATGGGGTAGATGTTTCTCAGCCGTTCGACACTTCTTCCGCAGAAGACCCGCTGCTGGGGGGTGGGGACCAAATCGAGAATCGGATCTTTTCCCACGGGCATGAACATGAAATACCAGCCGAAAAGAGCGCCTTTATTCATGAAATACTCGATAAACTTGTTGTCGGTAATGGTGTCTATATTATGCCGTGTGTAGGTGACACTGATGCCGAACAGAACCCCGGCCTCCCTTAAGAGGTCCATGGCGTTGTTTATTTTCTCCCACATACCTTCCCCCCGCCGACCGTCGGTTTCTTCTTTCCACCCTTCCACACTGATGGCCGGGGCTACATTGCCTAAAGCAGCCAGTTCCTTCACGGTCTCCCGGTCTAAAAAGGTTCCGTTGGTGTAGGTGAGGAAGAACATGTCGTTGTAGCGTTTAAAGAGCCGCAGGAGGGTGTGTTTCATGATGTAGGGCTCGCCGCCGGAGATAACGATGAAATACAACCCCATGTCTCTGGCCTGGTCGAGGATGTTGATCATGTCGTCTTCGGAAAGTTCTCCGTCCTTGACATACAAACCGGAGTAGCAGCCGGTGCAGTGCAGGTTACAGCGCATGGTCGGGCTGATGACCATCAGATTGGGGATCCAGGTATGGCCGTCCGCTCTTAAGGCCTCACGCTTGGCGTGGCCGTTAATAAACTGGTTGTATATCAGGTTCTGCAGGATATTCCGCTTGTAAGCCGGGCTGAGCTCTTTTCCCACCCTCAGTAGAATTTTCGCGAAGGGAGTATCGTTCTGTAAGGACCGATCCAGAGAGCTGATGAAGTTTTCCAGGGTGTCGTGCATCTGTACGTTATCCTGCGTCATGGTTACCAGCTTTTCCAGGTCCTTTTTTTTACCCGTAAACCCCTTCATGACTTTTTTCAGGATAAACCGTTTCAACATTTTGTTTTCTCCGTTCATAGTTTCACCTCCTCATAAGGGGAACAGCAGCAGTTCTTTCAGAAACAGAAGCTTTCCCCTGAATAGAGAAGCAGGAAATATGCCAAAATTGTGATAAAGCAGTGTAAGATATAATTGCTTATATTATAAAGAGATGTATAATGTTATTGAATTTACCGCCGGGTAATCTCTTGGAAAGTGCGAAGATTCCTGCTTATTTCGGAAATGGTAGAAGAACTATTACCATTTAACTTGTTGTATAGTATAGAATTAAAAGGTGCGAAGAAAATATTCGCACCGGAAGGGGAATTCGGAAAACCGGCTTAATCGGGGCCGATACGGGTGCCGACGAAGGGCTTTCCCGCCAGTAAAGCGTTGAGATTCTCCAGGTCTTTTCCGGCGGCAATAACTACCTGCAACCGTAATGCGGTGGCTTTTCTGGCGGCTACAGGATCGAAGGGAGTGTTTTTCCCGGGGACCCACTGGTCCCCCACCAGGGAGCGCATCTCTTCCCAGGTTAGGGTATCATAGGGTGTTGCCTGGGGGTCTTCTTTCGGGTCGGCGGAAAATACCCGGTTGATATTGGAAAGATTAATCAAGGTTTCCGCGCCGAATCGTTCCGCCAGAAGCACGGCGTCGTAATCGGATGAAAAGCCGGGTTTCCACCCCGCGGCGACCAGGACGCTGCCGGTGAAATCGATTTTTCCCGTGGGGTCACACACCACCGGATCGACACAGAGATCGGCAAAGAGGGCTTTGACAAGCTGGGCGTTTAATCTGGTGGCGGTGATGCCGATCCAGTCCTGGGCGTCGTTGCTGTGGGTTTTCGCCACTACCCGATACGCGGCCTGGTAAGCCCTGGCCGGCCCACCCCCGCCGGTGACGATGATAAATCGCTCTCCTTGGGTAACCTTCTCCATTATCAGGTCCACAAAACCGGCGAGAAAGAGGGTGTCTACCTCCGCCGGAGCGATTATCGAACCACCCAGAGACAAAACGGTAAGCTTTCTCATACCAGAAGAATACCGATATCCTTTCTTTGTCACAAGGGGGATTCGCGGGTTAGAACGCTATTTCCACCCGCAGTCCTTCATTACCTGTTACGTTAAGGGTGCCGTCAAGCTGTTTCACCAGCATGGTAATGAGTCGAAACCCGAAGGTGGAAGTGTTCTTGGAAAATTCCTCATCGGATATACCGGAACCGTTATCCTGGTATGTCAGGATTGTTTTTCCCTTTTGGCGGGATATATCCAGGCGGATGCAGGGTTCCGGAGTATCGTGGAAGGCGTATTTCATGGAGTTGGTGATACATTCATTTATGATAATGACCAGGGAGGATAGGGTGTTTGCTTCAATCACCAGGTCGTCCATCTGAAGATCTGTTTTTACTGTAACGCCGGTTCTGAGAAAACGGGTTATCTCGTTTACCAGAGGCGGCAGGAAGTCCCGGATATTCAAGGCATCGTGGTTTTCCGAACGGTAGAGTTTGTCATAGAGGACCATTATGCTCTGGACGCGACCCGCAGCCTCGAATAGAGCCTCTTTGCAGGGTTCCTGGTCGCTGGCCTGGGCCTGCAGGTTGAGAAGGCTTTTGACGATTCCCATGTTGTTTTTTATCCGGTGATGGGTTTCTTTTAAGAGTAGCTCTTTTTCATCTAACAGGGTCCGGATTTTCTCTTCCGCGTGTTTCCGTTCGGTAATATCCCGGGCGATGCTCAAGATGGCCATGTTGTTTTTATACGAAAGAAGGCTGGAACATATTTCCACCGGTACCACGGAGCCGTCTTTTCTCCGGTGGCCTGTTTCGAAAACCTGAAAGCGATCGGTAGGCATTTTCTTAACCAGGTCCCTGATGGTTTCCTTACTCAGGGAAGCGTCAATACCGGACAATCCTCGGGCAAGAATCTCATTTTTTGTGTATCCCAGGTTTTCAACCGCCGCCTTGTTTACGTCCAGGATCTCCCCGCTCAGGTCGATAACCCATACGGTGTCCCTCATACAGTCGATGATATCGTGATAAAAACTGTCCGGTTCTTCCTGAGCGTGGGGCTGCTTGGTCTTTTTTACTTCCGCCAATGTTTCTTGACCTTCCTGTATATAAGAGCATAGAAGAAAACCTTTCGAAAAGCAAAAAAATATATAAGAAGGGGGTACTGTTTTCACTGTGGACCACCGGCCCGGAACTTCGTATACTGTGCCGGATGTTCGGTTTTTTTCATAAGAATAAACAAATCCTGGGGGCCGGCGGGGTTTTCCTGGAACACTGGACCATGCGGAAGGGACTCTTCGGAACGGTTCGGTTTTCCGATGCCCGGGGGGACGGCTATGCCGCTTCCTCGTCGAAAGAAGGGCTTTATCTGGAACTGTTACGATCCAACCTTTTCGCCTGGATGGATAACCCGGAGGCCCGGTACAGAGATCTCCTGCTGGACGCCGATCTTTCCGTGGATGCCTACAACGGGTATTCCTCCGTCGGTTTTATCCTGCGGCAAACCGGAGAGAGTGAATATTACTATTTTCTTGTTTCCACCCGGGGCTTTTTCCGGTTTGATATTGTTCTGAACGGACATCCCGAAGAAATTATCGGGTGGACACCCCTGGAACCGGCGCCCTCCCGGGACTTTCGCCTGCGGATTGTGGCGGACGGGCCTTCCTTTTCTTTTTATGTAGACGAGAGCTGGGTCGGAGAAGCCGCGGATGATCGTCTGGACGCGGGTACGGTGGCTTTCTGCGCTCAGAATTACGACGAGAAGGAAAAAGCCGTTTTTACCTGCTTCCGCCTGGAAGTGGAATCCCGGCCGGAACGGATATCCCGATGGGACCTGGAGCGGCAGTCTTCCCTTCTTCCCCAGCCTTCCGCCCGCAGACGTCTCGCCGAAAGCCTTTTTGCTTCCGGCCGCTATCTGGAGCAGACCAGACAGTTGCAGCGAATCGTTGTACCGGAAGGTGGCATCGCCGAGGATTTTTATCGGATGGCTCAGGGGTTTATCCACCTGAACATGTATGACCGGGCTTTAAAGATGTTGGATAAAGCTCTTCTCCGAGACCCGGTCCATAGCCCGGCCCGGCTTGCCCGGGCCGATATGCTGTACCTCACCGGGAGAATCACCGAGCTGAATTCGGGGCTTGCCGAACTGATCCGGGACTTTCCCGCTAATCCTTTTCTGCTCAATCTGGCGGGAAACGCTTCCTTTGCCGAAGAGCGCTGGGACGAAGCCCTGGAGCGGTATGGCCGTGCGGCGGCGTTGGATCGGGAGGAACCCCTTTACCTGGATCACCTGGCCAGGGCTCTCGAGAGGACCGGCGCCGATGCCCGGGAAGCCTTTTCTGACGCGGCGGCGGCTTATTTTATCAAGGAAAACTACGCCGATGCCGCCCGGGTAACGGCGTATCTGGAAAGTAAGGAGACCTTATCTCAGAAGATGAAGGTCTTAAAAGGGAAACTGCTCTTCCAGGAAGGAGATTTTTCCAAAGCCCTGGAAGTCTTTCAGGAACTTGTCTCGGAAGGCTTCCGGGATGGAAGTGTCTTCTATCTCCTGGGATTGATCCATTCTTCCGACGGAAGGCGTGATGAGGCGCTGTGGTTTTTCCGCGCTGCCGTGGAGGAGGAGCCGGGTTTCTACCTTTACCGGTTCCGCCTGGCAGAGCATCTTTTCCTGCGGGGCGAAGATTGCCAAGGGGAACTGGACAAGGCCCTGGAGCTGGCACCGGAGGACGGTTGGGTTCTGAATCTAGCCGGTCTGGTATACATGGAAAAACAGGACTACGCCAGGGCGGAGAGATTCATGGAGAAAGCCTCCCGCGCGCTTCCCGAAGAGAGAGATGTCCTGATCAATTTTTCTCAAGCCTGTTTTCATGGCGGTAATCATGACAAAGCCTTTGAGCTCTTACAGAACAGCCTGGAATACCCGGAGGTGAGGAACCATCTGGCCAATCTGTACTCCAGGTTGGGTGATTTCGATAAAGCCGTGGAGGAATACACCGCGGCATCCCGGCTTGATCCCGAGCAGCCGGAGTATCAGGAGAATCTGGCGGCGGCATATATCGAAAACGATATGCCCTTAAAGGCGGAGGAATTACTTTCCAAGGTCCTGGAGGTGCATCCTGGTGAAAGAGCCTACAACCTGATGGGGCATTGCCTGTCCATTATGGGTGAATACCTCCGGGCGGAGGCGGCTTACCGACAGGCGATTCGCCAGGCTCCATCCTGGGAAGAGCCCCGTCTCAATCTGGCGGATATGTATATTACCATGGGGGCTCCGGAACAGGCGGCGGTGCTCCTGGAGGGTTTCAAGGAAAGTTCCAGGGAGAGGGCCCGCCGGATCATGGAAAAACTGGACCGGCTGACTACCGAAACCCTGCGTTGTGCCTCCTGTGGCCGAGAGTGGAAAGTCCCTCGGAAGATCGACCCTCCGGAGAGCCTCAGGTTGATCGGGGAACCCCCGGGAGACCTTCCCGCCGGATCATGTCCTTCCTGCCACCGGGTGTTTTGTGTCGCCTGTGCGTCGGAACACCTGAAAGAACAGCGGTTCGTCTGTCCCTTTTGCGGTGATTATCTCAAGCTGAAGGACCCCCGGGTGAGGCATCTTTTAAAGAAATACATGGACAGCCGGGAAAGCGACAGCGCCGATAGTCAAGGCGGTAAGATTTCGTCCCCTTGACAAAGGCCCGCCACCGTGTAAGATGAGACAAGACTATTTCTACTCTGGAAGGACTGCCTTGAAACGATTTTATTCAAAGTTGTACATTGCCTTTCTCTTTTGTTTTTCGGCAATTTCAGGGCTGGGTGCTCAGGAGATCGTTCCCGCCGAAAGATTTTTCGATTCCGTGTCTGCCCAATACGGCTCGGTTGTAGACTATCGAGCGGATCTGGTTATTACCAAGGGTGAGACGGTTCTGGAAGGGGTTATTTATTATAAAAGCCCCAATTTGCTGCGGATTGACTTTTCCGACCCTGAAGAACAGGTGATTGTGGTTAATAACGAAAATCTCATGATATATCTTCCGACCCAGAGTGTCGTGATGACGCAGAAGCTGAAGAAAAAGAGTGATACTACCCTGGCTGTTATGGCCAGCGAAAAGGGACTCAACCTCCTCAGCCAGGGGTATAGTATCGGCTATCTCTCCAGTCCCACACCGGAACCTCTTGACGAAACTACGGACGAGCAGGTTGTGAAGCTGCGGCTGGAATGGCGGACGGTGGATGAGGGTTTTAGGCAGATCATTATGTCCGTAAATGGGGATAATATGATCCGTCGAATGGAAGGTATTACCAGGGATTACGATACGGTGGTGTTTGATTTCAGGAATATTCGCACGAACCAGAACATTCCGGGATCCCGTTTTGAATACGAATCACCGCCTAACGCCTACAAGATGCATAACTTTCTTTTTGACTCGGAAGGCTGAGGGAATTTTTTCTGAAGGGCGACAGTCACAAGGACATCGGGGGAACATACGAATGGAATCGATTGGAGAGGTATTACGCTCGACGCGGGAAGAAAAAGGGTACTCCATTGATCAGATCGCCCGGGACACAAATATTGCCAAGCGATATTTGATCGCCCTGGAGGATGAAGACTTTTCCGCCTTTCCCGGTGAAACCTATCTGATCGGTTTTTTAAGGACCTATTCGGAACATCTGGATCTGGATCCGAATACCACCATTAATCTCTATAAAAATCTCCGTATTCAGGAACAACCGGTCCCCCTGGAAGAACTCCTCAACCCCCGTCCTAACCGGGGGAAGATTGTTAAGATCGCCGCGGTGGTTTTAGTGGCCGCCGGCCTGGGAGTGACGGCCTACTTTCTCATTCCAAAGTTTCTGGACGGCCGGGAGGAACGTGTACAAAGGGTCGAAGCGGATACGTCTTCGGTGTACCAGTTCACCGATGAAATCGTAGAGAGGCGTTTTATCCAGGGTGATATCATTGAAATGGCAGTGGAAGGGCAGAATTATCGTATCGTCCTGAAGGAGGTAGGGGATTCCCTGCTTCTGGATATTCCCGGTTCATCCGTCCGGTTGCCTTTAGGGCAGGAAGAGATATTGGATCTGGATGAATCGGGCAGGGGAGACGTAAAAGTCTTTCTGCGGGATATCGACAAGGCGGAAAAAGCCGTGGTACTCCATTTGGACACCTTTATTGAATCCACCGTTACCCTTTCCAACCGTCCGGGAAACACGGAAGAACTCACGAAGGCAGAAGGAGCGGAGGGGCCTCCGGCGGTACCCCAGAACACCGACGGAATCCCCTTAGGCACGCCCCTGGTAGCTTCACGGCAAGTAGCCCCCCTGGTGGTGTTGGAAGCCGAAACGCCTGAACCCTTCACCTTGGATGTAGTCTTCCGCGGGTATTGTCTGGTTCGCTATATGGGTGACGGTGGAAGCCGGGAGGAGCGTTATTTTCATAAAGGGGAAACCTTTCGCCTGGATGTAAGCCGGGAGGTGAGGCTCTGGATCTCTAATGCCGGCTCCTTTAAAGCAAAAATCGGCGGTGTGGATGTGGATCTGGGGAAACCCGGTGAAGTGGCCGCGAAGCTGATCCGCTGGATACCCGACGAAACCGGAAACCTGCACAGACTTACCGTTGTCCAAGCCTATTAACAAGACCTTTTACATCGAACATCTCGGCTGCGCGAAGAATCAGGTGGACGCGGAGGTCCTCACCCGCTACCTGGAAGACGACGGTTGGAGTATCACCGATACTCCGGAAGAAGCCGCTTTTCTCATCGTCAATTCCTGCGCCTTTATTCAACCGGCCAGGGAAGAAACTATCGCCACGCTTTTTGATCTTCGGAACCGCTTCCCCGATAAGAGGATTATTCTCGCCGGCTGTTTCGCCCAGCGCTACGGAACAGAGTTATCCGCCCTGGAAGATACCGTGGACGGAATTTTCGGCAACGGCGCGTTATCCAGGATTTCCTGGTACCTCGATACCGTTCTTTCCGGTGAAAAGAAAGCCTTTACCGGCACAGCGGAAGAAGAACAACCTCTTCGAAAGAGGTTGTTCTCCTTTCCCCGGTCGGCCTATGTGAAGATTTCCGAGGGGTGTGACAACCGCTGCGCTTTTTGTTCGATTCCGCTCATCCGGGGTCCTTTGCGGAGCCGTAAGAAGGCCGATATCCTGAAAGAAGTCCGGGACCTGCTGGACCGGGGGATCTTCGAGCTGAATCTCATCGGCCAGGACCTGGGTTCCTTCGGCCGGGATACCGGGGAGGGGAACATTGCCGATCTGCTTTCCGACATAACCCGCCTGCGGGGTGATTTCTGGGTGCGTCTTCTATATATTCACCCCGATAATTTTCCGGAACAGATCCTGGAAATCTGCCGCGAGGATCCGCGAATCCTGCCGTATTTTGATATTCCTTTTCAGCATGGCTCTCCAGGGGTCCTTCAAAAAATGGGTCGCCGGGGAACCGCCGGGGATTATCTGAACTTGGCGGATAGAATCAGGACTGCGCTGCCGGGGGCTGTCTTACGAACGACCTTCCTGGTGGGGTTCCCGGGGGAAACGCGGGAGGCTTTTGCCGAGCTTGTCGACTTTCAGCGGCGCTTGCAGCCCGATTGGCTGGGGGTTTTTACCTGGTCCCGGGAAGAGGGAACCGCCGCCGCTTCCATGAGCCGTTTTACGGCCCCCTCTCGAAAGACCGCCGAAGCCAGGAGGGAAGCCCTGATGGCGGCTCAGGAAAACCTCACCGCCGAAGCCATGAAACGGTTCCTCCGGCGGGAACTTCCGGTACTGGTGGAAGAGCCGGTAACCGGGGAAGACCTGGCCCTGGGGAGAATCTACGCTCAGGCGCCGGAGGTGGACGGCCTGACGGTGATCGACGCTGCCGGCTTGAAAGGCGGTGACGTGACGGTTTGCCGGATCACCGGGGTCCGGGGATACGATCTGGAGGCACTGCCCGTCGGCGGAAGAGCTTGAAGATTGATAAACCTCCCCTGACGTGGTATGTTCCTTTTATCTAAGCCTGTAAACCTCGAGGTTCGGAGAGCTCCATGAAAAAGATCCTGTCTTTTATCCTCCTCATGCTTGTCCTATCCTCTTCTGTCTTTGCCGATCCGACTTACGAATTGGATCTCACCGGCGATCTAATTTTGGGGGGATCGGCCTTGAGCCTGTTTGCCGTGTCGCAGTTCTTACCCCCTGTGACCGCCGACCCGGTGCCCCGGGAGGCGATCAATTCCTTTGATCAGTCGGCCATGTTTCCCTTTCATGAGGAGCTGGATAAGGCCGGGACCTATGGAGCCTACGCGGCTCTTCTCTTGCCGGTGGTACCGGTATTATGGGAGCCTGAAGGTTCCGAAAGGTATATAACCTACGGCGTAATGTATGCCCAGGCTTTCCTGCTCACCTATGGTTCCAAGGACCTGCTGAAAGCCCTGATTCCCCGATACAGACCCTATTTCTACGAAGGCTCGATTCCGCCGGGGGAAGAAGAGGACGTGATGAACAGCTTTCCGTCGGGGCATACCGCCTTCGGTTTTCTCGGAGCCACGTTCTTTACCGCAACTTTTTGCCGGGAATTCCCCGATTCGCCCTGGAAGATACCCCTGGTCGCCGGCGCCTATGCCCTGGCCGGTTCCGTTGCCGCCGCCCGGGTTCTCTCGGGAAACCATTTCCTCTCCGACGTGCTTTCCGGGGCGGCTCTGGGAGCCTTGTGGGGCTGGGCGGTACCGCAGCTGCATCTGCGTAAAGACCCGAAGGACCGGGTTGTTTCTCTGTTTCCTTTTCCCGGCGGCGTTTTCCTGTCTTTCTCCTTGAAACCCGAGGATACCCTTCCAACCCCGTAGAAAAACGCCCGCTTCTTGTGTTACAATCCTCTTCGATGAAATTATTCATATAAGGGAGGCTCGCCATGGACGGCGCGGAGACCGGTAATGCCGGGATCGATGCGGGGGCATCGAATTTTATCAGAGACATCATCGACAAACACAATCAGGACGGCACCTACGACGGCCGGGTTTACACCCGATTCCCCCCGGAACCCAACGGCTACCTCCATATCGGTCATGCCAAGGCCATCTGCCTCAATTTCGGTATTGCCAGGGATTACGGAGGCCGGTGTCATCTCCGCTTTGACGATACCAACCCCAGCAAGGAAGATATCGAGTATACCCTATCGATCCAGGAGGACGTAAAGTGGCTTGGCTTCGACTGGGGCGAACACCTGTATTACGCTTCGGATTATTTCGGGCAAATGTACGATTACGCGGTCCAGTTGGTAAAAGCCGGAAAAGCCTATGTCTGCGAGCTCTCCGCCGAGGAAATCCGGGAAAGTAGGGGCACCCTCACCGAACCGGGGACCAACAGTCCCTACCGGGACCGTTCGGTGGAGGAAAATCTCGATCTTTTTACCCGGATGAAAAACGGTGAGTTTCCCGACGGGTCGAAGACCTTACGGGCCAAGATCGATATGGCATCCCCCAACTTGAACATGCGGGACCCGGTGATGTACCGGATCCTCCATGCCTCCCATCACCGGACGGGAGACGCATGGTGTATCTACCCCATGTACGACTGGGCTCACGGTCTGGAAGATTCCATTGAAAAAATCACCCATTCCATCTGTACCCTGGAATTCGAGGACCATCGACCCTTGTACGACTGGTTTCTCGACCAGCTGGGGGCGTACCATCCCCGGCAGATCGAGTTCGCCCGGCTCAATCTGAATTATACCGTCATGAGCAAGCGGAAGCTCCTGCAACTGGTGAAGGAGAAACGGGTATCCGGCTGGGATGATCCCCGGATGCCCACCATCGCGGGGTTCCGGCGCCGGGGGTATTCTCCCGAGGCGATCCGGGCTTTCTGCGATCGGATCGGTGTTGCCAAGAGCAACAGCGTTATTGATGTGGCTTTGCTGGAGCACTGTCTGCGGGAAGACCTGAATCAGAAAGCCTTAAGGGTCATGGCGGTCCTGGAGCCCTTGAAGGTGGTTATAGAAAATTACCCGGAAGGACAGGTGGAGTGGTTCGACGCGGAAAACAACCCGGAAGATCCGGCCATGGGC
>JAFGDJ010000067.1 GCA_016932135.1 Spirochaetales bacterium
CCCCAGAGGAGGGAGGTAAAAATTACCCCCAGGGGATGATTCGAAGCCAGCAAAGCCACGGAGATGCCGTTCCAGCCGTAGTTTGCCTGGAGATTCTCAAACATCTTGTAATCCAGACCCAGGACCTGGTTCACCCCGGCCAGGCCGGCAAGAAACCCGGCAAAGACCAAAGCTCGAAAGATATTCTTTCCGATGGAAATCCCTTGCGCCCTGGCTGCCTGGGGGTTCTGCCCCACCGCCCGGATTTCAAAACCGTACTTGGTGTAAAAAAGGATGTAATAGACCAGAAAGGCCGTGGCTATTGCAACGAGAATCCCGATATGGAGCCGGTAATTTGCCCGCTCCAGGAAATCCTTGAAAAGGGGCAGTTTACTGGTATCAAGAATAGTATCGGTAACATAAGGATGCTTGCTGTTGGCCGGATCGCCTCCGTTGGCCCTGATAAATATCGGGGAAAGATACCGGGCGATATGGGCGAACATCATGGTGGTGATAACTTCATGAGCCCCGGTCTTCACCTTGAGGAAAGCGGGAATAAAGTTATAAGCCCCGGCAACGGCGCCGGAGACGAGGAAAATGAGCACCACCGAGAGAATCGCCGGCAGTCGAAGATTCATCCCCAGCCAGGTGGCGGCCATAAGCCCCAGGTAATACTGGCCTTCCGCCCCGATATTGAACAGCCCCGCGTTAAAAGCGAAGGCAATTGATAAACCGGTAAAGATCAGGGGCGTGGCGTTCAATACGGAAATATGCCAGTTTCTGACAAATCCTCCGTAAAAAAGAGCCTTATAGGCGGTCAGGGGATCATACCCGGTAAGCAGCATGATAAGCCCTCCGATAATTACCGCCGTCACAATACCTCCGGCCGGGATGATCAGCATCCTGCCCCATTTCTTCAAGATCCCTTTGGTCTCTTCTCGGCCGGCGCTTAATCTTTTCTCAATCACATACACGAGAAGAGCTCCGGCCAGCAGGAACAGTCCCCAGAAATATGAGGCCATATAGAGGATCGTCCCAAAAACCGCCAGAAGAAACGCCGACCCCGACATCAGGATGTTCCGCCATGACTGTTTCATGTCTTCGCGTACTCTCCTTTCCCGCCCATCATATAGTAGCCGACTTCTTCGTCGGTGGTTGCTTCGGTTTGAAATTCCCTGACAATCTTCCCCTCGTAGAGTACGAGAATCCTGTCCGAAAGGGAAAAGATCTCTTCCAGCTCCAGGGAAATAAGCAGAATCGCCACGTTCCGGTCCCGCATTTCCAGGATCTGGGAATGGATATATTCAATGGCTCCCACGTCCAGTCCCCTGGTGGGCTGAGAAACCAGAAGAAAGTCGGGGTTCCTGGAAAATTCCCTGGCCAGGATCACCTTCTGCTGATTCCCCCCGGAGAGATTCGCCGCCCGAACCTCTACCGAAGGGGTGCGAATATCGAACCGGTCCACCATGGCCGCGGCCTGCTGTTCCATGGCGGAATAATTCAGTCGAACACCCTTGACGTTAGGTTCCTTGTCATGAAGTCCCATGGCAATATTCTCGGACAAGGTCATGGAAAGCACCAGGCCATACCGGTGACGGTCGGCGGGCACATAGGACATTTTCCGCCGAATCCGTTCCTTCGTGGAGGTGCGGGAGATGTCCTGCCCCTGGAAAAGGATGCTTCCCGATTCCAGATTTCGCAAACCCCGGACCGCTTCGGCCAGCTCTCCCTGTCCGTTTCCATCCACTCCGGCGATACCGACAATTTCTCCCGGCCGAATATCCAGGCTGAGATCGTTCACCGCCGGAAGGCCCCGGTCGCTGTGAACAATGAGGTTTTGAAGCCGGAATACCGGTTCGGCTTCTATCTTTTTTACTTTCCGGTGAACCTGCAGGACCACGTCCCGTCCCACCATCAGATTGGCCAGTTCTTCCTTTGTTACCCCCGAGGTGATTCTTTCACCCACCAGCTTTCCCCGCCGGAGGATATACACCCGCTCTGAGATAGCCATAACCTCTTCCAGTTTGTGGGTGATAATAATGATCGAAACACCGGAATCCCTCAGGGTCCGAATAACAACAAAGAGCTCCTCCACTTCCTGGGGCGTGAGCACGGCGGTGGGCTCGTCAAGGATAAGAATACCGGCTTTCCGGTAAAGGGCTTTCAGAATCTCCACTCGCTGCTGCAGGCCGACGGAGAGGTTTTCGATGTAAGCGTCCGGATCGATAGCCAGATGATAGGCCTGGGAAATCCGTTTCACCTCTTCCCTGGCCTGACGATAGTCGATAAAACCGCCCTTTCCCGGCTCGGATCCGAGGATAATATTTTCGGTAACCGTCAAGGTCTCCACCAGCATGAAGTGCTGGTGAACCATACCCAAACCATGGTGAATGGCGTCTTTAGGTGATGAAAAGAACACCTCCTGCCCATCCAGGACAATTCGTCCCGATGTGGGACGATACAAGCCGTAGAGAATGTTCATCAAGGTCGATTTCCCGGCGCCGTTTTCACCCAAAAGGCTCAGTATTTCTCCCCTGCGGAGAGAAACATTGATATCATCGTTGGCGAGAACCCTGGGAAATTCCTTGACGATATTCTTCATTTCCAGGATCGGGGTAGTATTATCTAGAGAGGGCATACACGGTCCTTATCATTCGCGGCTCTCCTGTCAGAAGCGGCCGCTCCGTAGAGAAACAGCCGCTTTATTGAACAAACATTCCTTTGAAAGGTCAGTTCTCTTCCTCAGGCGCAGCTTCCGGGGGAATCATGATAAATTCCACCCGGCGGTTTTTCCACCAGATCGAGCTGTCGGTAACGGAAACGATGGGCTCCTGACCACCGTAAGCCTGGGAGGTAATCCTTTCCGCCGGAACACCCTGCTCAATCAGGACCTTTCGTACCGACTCCGCCCGGCGTTCGGTCAGGGGAAAAAGGATATCCTCCTCCGCTTTTTCCCTGGGTTTGCCCAGGTAAATATTCAGTGCGTGGGCTTCCAGCCCCAGGGTATACCGGGGATACTTCTTCCAGATTTCCGCCACCTGCCTGATGGATTCCATGTTCCGGTCGGCTAAAGCGGGACCGGCGGAATCCAGGCCGTGTTTATAGGCTCCGAAAATGATATTGGGAACCATTAAGAAGAGTTTCCCGTTTTTCCTCACCACCAGGATATCGATGGGTACCGATTCGGTGAACTCCGTCTGGTTTCCACCACGGTCGGTAACCACCAGTACCAGGGTATAACTGTCGGAAAGGGGGAAGGGTTCGCCGTTCATACCGGTGTTCCAGGTGATATCCCCGCTGGGGTCCCCTTCACCGCTGTAACTTCGGAGGACTTCCCCATCCTTGTCCAGGATATCCATGGTCCAGCTGTCGATATCCCCTTCTCCGTCTTCCACGTTCACCGATACGTAGACATTTCCTTCAACACCCTCTTCGGTTTGTTCAAAGGGGTCGGTGCTGACGGCTATAGTGACTTTAGGAGGATTCCTGTCGAGTCCGAAAAAGAAGCTCTCGTCGGAAACGATGTTGCCCTTGGTATACCGGGCATCCAGTTCCGCCCTGTACAGGCCCTCAGACGCGGGGCCGGCTCCCTTTTCGGTACCAAACCGACCGTCCCAGGCAACGGATTCGGGCATTTCCTTCTGGCCGCCGAAGGAATAGACCTCTTCCCCGGCTTCGTTCCGGATGATGATCCTCCACCATTCCACATCGGTATACCGGTTAGAATCGATGGCTATGTCGATGGTATCGTCCTTTCCATCGTCGTTAGGAGAGAATCCCTTGGGAACGGAAAGGGAAGCTTCTACGGGGGAAGTATCCAAGGTAAGGATAATCGGGTCGACGTACTGAAAGTTTCCCGCGGTGTCGCGGAATTCCCCCACCAGGACATATTTACCGTCATCCAGCGGGTTTCCTCCGTTGTCCATACCGTCCCATACCACCAGGGTGGTGGTTTCCGTCGAGTCAAGGTTGTAGACAATCTCCCCGTTCATGTCCAGCATTGCCGCCACCCAGACAACCCGCTCGTTGGAGGTAAAACGAATTTCCGCCGAGTCCTTTTCGCCGTCCCCGTCGGGAGAAAAGACCACCGTTCTTTTTTCTACGGCGATTTCGGGCGACCGGGTATCAACCTTGAGGTCTTTTTCCACCCGGGGGTTATAGGCGTTTTTATATGCCAGGCCAAAGGATAATGTATACATACCGTCCGGAATCGGAGCTCCCTGAGGTCCGAACCCGTCCAGCAGCAGGGTCTCCGGAGGAGCGCCTTCGCCTTCATCGGTCAGAACCACCTCTTCCCCCTGTCTGAGGTTCCACCGCCAGGAAACAACCTCTTCAGGATTTTCATAGACCGGCGTAAGGGTTACCGCATCCTGCACACCGTCCCCGTTGGGGGAAAAACTCTCCATGTCCAGGTCCACCGTAAGAACCGGTGTTTTCGCGTTTAGAACAATGTCTTCCACCACGTAAGAATCCGAGACATTTCCAGAGCGGTCCGTGGATGTCAGGGAATAGCCGTACTCTCCGTCGGGCAGAAGGTTTCCGCCATCGTCCGTTCCGTCCCACAGCAGATCTTCGGGCGCGCTGTTTTCCCAGCTGAAGGTCCGCACCGTTTTACCGGTTTCGTCGGTTATAACACCTTTCCAGAGATCCTCCGAAGTTCCGTTTTCCTGCAGAACGATGAATACATCCCGGTTACCGTCGCCGTTGGGAGCGAAGAGGGTATCCTCGGGGGGTTTAAAATCCACCCGGGGCGGATTGGTATCAACAACAAAACTATCCACATCGATGGTACTGACATTCTTCTTCGCGTCCTGCACGGTTATGGTTACGCTGTACTCTCCGTCGGGGGCAACCTTTCCCTCCTGGTCCGTACCGTCCCAGGAAACAGACCGTTCAAGCTCAAAAAGATCGAAACCGCGAAAAATAGAGGCAAACCAGCCTATGTCGCTGGTTTCGGTTTCTTTTTCCTCATATACCACTTCACCTTCGGGAGAGGTAATAGTGAGGCCATACCCCGGGACATATCCCTGGTCGCTTTTCACGTAGAGTCTGACGGTAAAGGAAAGTACCGCAGTATCCTGAACACCGTCACCGTTGGGCGAAAGATATTGGGTTCCGGAGGTGACCGGCGGCAGCTCGGGGGCTTCTGTCTTCCCCGCGGCAAAAAGACCGCCGAGAACCACAAAAACAAACAGAGACATCATAACCAAACCGCGCATTATTTTCATAATAGTACCTCCCCTATTTTTTCTATGACCCATTATACACCGAATAGACGACTTATACCACCGAAAGAAGAAACGATCTACCCCGGGGATAGGGCGGAACATTGAAATAATCAGCCAGAGAAGCGGCAACATCGCTGAAAGCTCCTCTGATACCCACCGATTTCCCGTCATATCCTTTTCTGAAAGCCAAGAGGGGCACGTATTCCCTGGTATGATCGGTCCCCCGGTAGGTGGGGTCGCATCCATGGTCCGCGGTAACAATGAGCAGGTCCCCCGAAGCCAAGGCCTCTTCCAGGTTCGGCAATGCTTTATCCACGGCGGCGACAGCATCGAAATAACCTTTCACGTCCCTTCTGTGGCCGTAGATCATATCCGTGTCCACGAGATTGACGAAGACAAAAAGATCCTTTTCCCGCTTTTCCGCCGCCAGGTCCAGGGTGCGCTTCAGACAAGCTTCATTTCCCTTATCGTGGTAGCTTTCATCCAGGCCCTGTTCCAGGAAGATATCCCCGATCTTGCCGACCCCGGCCGTTACGACTCCCTGGCTCTGCAGATGATCCAGAAGAGACGGCCCGGGCAAAGGGATGCTGAAATCCCGTCGCCCGGCGGTCCTCTGCAAACTGCCGGATTCGCCGATAAAGGGGCGGGCGATGACTCTGCCCACCTGCCAGTCGTCGCAGATCTTCCGGGCGGCCCGGCACATCTCGTAGAGTTCTTCCAGGGGAATCACCTCCTCATGGGCGGCGATCTGAAATACCGAATCACCGGAGGTGTAACAGATCGGTGCCCCGGTCTTTTTGTGCTCCTGATATAATTCTTCGATGATAACGGTTCCCGAAGCCGCTTTATTTCCGAGGATCTTCCGCCCCACCGCTTCTTCAAACCGCCGAACCATCTCCTCAGGGAAGGACGGGTATTCCGACGGAAAGGTGGTAAAGGGTTTATCCAGTTCCAGGCCGGCTATTTCCCAGTGGCCGGTGGTGGTGTCTTTCCCGGGGGATTTTTCCGCCATGACCCCGTAGAGGGCTTCGGGGCGTTCTACCGGACCGCACCCGGGTAAGGAAAACCCCAGGAGTTCCGCGGCGTTGCCCAGGCCGTAACGGCGCAGATTGGGCCACTTCTCGCCGGGAATGGCTTCACAGATATGCAGAGCCGTATTGGACCCTCCGTCCCCGTATTTTTCAGCGTCGGGTAGCGCGCCGATACCGAAACTGTCGATAACCAAGACCAGGGCTTTCACCGATTTGCCTCCTTTAGTACGCCGCCGAAGAAGCGGAACCGGTAACGATAGCCACGCCGGAACTGGTTCCCAGGCGGTTCGCCCCGGCGTTGATCATGGCCACGGCGTCCTGGAATGACCTGACGCCTCCCGCGGCCTTGACCCCCATCTTCGGGCCTACTACCCGGCGCATCAGAGCCACGTCTTCCGCCTTCGCTCCGGCGGAGGAAAACCCCGTGGAGGTCTTCACGAAATCCGCGCCGGCGTCTTTGGCGATTCTGCAGGCAGTGACCTTTTCTTCGTCCGTTAATAGGGCTGTTTCGATGATAACCTTCAAGACCACGTTCCGTCCGCAGACCCGGACCACATGCTTGATATCCTCTTCCACGGTTTTCAGATCTCCCGATTTGAGAGCCCCGATGTTGATGACCATATCGATCTCCCCGGCCCCTTCTTCAATGGCGTGCCGGGCTTCAAACCCCTTGCTTCGGCCGGACATGGCCCCCAGGGGAAACCCCACCACCACGGCGACCTTGACGCCGGTTCCCCGCAGGCGTTTTGCGCACCGGGCGGTCCAGGAGGTATTCACGCAGACCGAGGCGAAATGATACGCCGCCGCCTCGTCGCAGAGTTTGTCGATCTGCTCCGCCGTAGCTTCCGCCTTTAACAGGGTGTGATCGATATACGAAGCGATATCCGAGGGTACCATTCCCGTTGCCGGCGGGGTTTCCGGTTTTTTATCCGCCGCCGCCGCCGCGGGCTTTCCCTCCGATAGCTTCGCCATCACTTCCCGGGTTATCTTTTCAATGAGTTCCTTGTCATCCATAGTTTCTATTCCTTCTCCGCATTCGGCTCAAAACGACTTCGTTCCACCACCATCATCTTGTTTATCCTCGCCCAGTGTCGGCCCCCTTCGAACCTCGTTTCCAGCCAGAGCCGGGCGAGGCGGCATAGTTCCTCCGGCGTGTGGAGGGGCCCTCCCAGGGTGAGAACGTTGGCGTTGTTATGCTGCCGGCTGTTGACCACGGTTTTCTCGTTGTAGCAGAGGGCCGCCCGGATTCCCCGGATCTTGTTACAGACCATGGATGATCCGATACCTGCACCGTCGATCATGATTCCCCGGTCACACCGGCCGGAAGCTACCAGGTTCCCGACCTTCACGGCAAAATCGGGGTAATCCACGCTTTCC
>JAFGDJ010000068.1 GCA_016932135.1 Spirochaetales bacterium
GCTAGTGAGGATAGTTCAAAACCCTGGGTTTTTCTGGAACCGGAAGAGGTTCTTATTCAAAACCTGGAGATGAATCTTGATCTTGATGTGGCGGATGAGCAAATTTTGGTGTTAAAACATCGGGACGAAGTTGAATCGCCCCTTTCCCTGGTGGTAGTGGATTTCGATCCGGTTATAAATATGTATAAGCGAACCTGGGCGTATTCAACGAAAGCTACCAATGTCAGAACCTTCTCTTTGAGCCTCAGTGATGTTATTGGCGACCATAAGCTGGAAATTGTCTGTTTCGGCACGGATAGTGAAGATCGGCAAACCCTGTCGATCCTGTGGCGCAGCAGAAGCACCGAAGGCCCTGAGCTGGTATATACAGCCGTGTGCGAAATAGTGGTAGCCGGGAGTATCGAAATAGTGGAACAGCCCAGGTCTGAAGCCTATGAAGCCGGCATGAAGGACGGAGAAAGCTACACTATTGTAACCCGGGAACACACTAAAGATTCCGGGAATATCCTGGATATTTATAAAAGCACCTATTTCTGGGATTTTAAAAGCCGAGGTTATATAAAAATGCAGGAGGAATTCATCCCCGGAGAGAAAATTGCCGAGGCACGGTTTTCATCCTTGTTACAAAAAGAAGGAGAGGATTTCCTTCACTATTTTGACGGCCCCTGGTACAATATTTCTTCCGATACCTCGGGGAAGGAAGAAGAAACGGTTCTCTTTTTTGAAACAGCACAAAACAGGTTGCTTTTATATACCGGTAATATCCAGGAGATCTATCGCTGGGAAGATATTACTCGATCGCTGAAAAACCGGATTTTTTTCCAGGGAATGAACGAACTTATGCCCTATGTAACCAATGAAGTCTATATCGTCATGCAAAGTATGGACTCAATTTCGGTCACTCTTCGGGATATTGATTCTCACTCAAGAATAAAAACCAACAATGACATCTGGACCGGCGATTATGTCCGGTTGACCGACTCTTCATGGCGACAACTGGCTTCAAATCCAGGGTCGAATGCACAGAAATCCTCGGTGCCTCAGGTAGATGTCATTGGTCAATATGTGGCCGACGACGGATCGCGGCTCATTTTTAATAAGCCCCATTTCAGCATGTTTAGAAACGAAGTCTCCGAAAAGGGGCTGTTTTCCCTTTACACCCGAGGCTATGATTTTATGGAATTGCGATTTCTCGATAACAGCAATGTGCCGGTGCGTTCGGAATTGTACCGATTCGAGTACCAGGAAACCAAAGGATTAACGGAAATCGTCAGAACAATGATTCTTACGCCCGGCAGGATGACCGCCGACGGTTTTTCTCTTTCCGGTGAGGCTCCCAGGCGTTTTGAACAGATTGAAACTTTGGAGAGTGATCTGTAAGCTCTATTCGTAAATAGGCCATCCCTCATAACCCTTATCTTTCAACAGGAGAAGGTAGCGCTGTACCTCCTCCTGGGGTATGTTAGGAATAACAACTCTATGGTATAGCTTCCCGGAAACTGTTTTTTCCAGGATTACCGGTTCGAATCCCACGGCAGAGAGGTCTTTTACATGGTAGGCGGCATTTTCAGGATCCTGAAAAGAACCGGTTTGAATCATTACCAAAGTTGTTTCCGGGGGCTGTACTGAAGGGGCCGGAGGTTGTTGCGATTCCGGGATATTCGATTCTTTCTGTGTTTTGTCCAGAAGACCGAAGAAATGGATAGGTGAAGGAAACACTGAAGCCGTTTCAGAGGTGATCATGGCTTCCGGACTTTGTGGATAACCCTTCAGGAGGATTTCTTTGGCTTGTTCACTGATTTTCTCTTTGTTCAGCAGATTCGCCAGGGTGGAAACCCAGAGAAGACTGGATGAAGAGAGATCCGTCAGTTGAGGAAGTAAGGCGGTTTCAACAAGCTCCCAGGATTTTATTTCATCACCCTGGAGATACATGATCTGGGAGAGAAGAATATTCGCTTTCTCTCTGTACTCCGGAACCGGAGCGGCGGATATGACGGCCCGGCAGATCATTTCGGCTTCTTCCAGGCCGCCGATTTCTATCAGGATAGCGGCGGAGATAAGCATGCTTCTGTAGTCTCTTTCATCCGGCGACGCATAGGCTGCCTGCAGATACAATCTTTGAGCCTCGTCGAGATTTCCCAGCAGTTCTTCCATTTCCGCCAGGCGTAAAAGGGAGGTATATAGAGCTCGGCCCGTTAAGGAAGCCAAACCTTCTCTCAAAAGAGATACCGTTTTCCGCGGATCCTTCTCCTGGGCCGGCGTATCCGGTGGGGATGCAGAATCCTCGCCCCAGGCATAAGGAAAAATAAGAATCATTAGTAGAAATAGTGCAGGAAGTCGAAATTTAGACACCGGTTTCCTCGGGTGAGAAATCTCCAGGCTCTGATTCCGCATTTTTTAGCAGCTTTTTTTTCTTTTTTCGTTTCTTTTTCACATAGAACGGCAAGGTCCAGATAGCACCGAGAAGGAAAGCCACCAGGAGCCCCAGGGTAACAGGGATATCGCGAAAGGTGTAGACGATAATGGAAAGGTCGCACATATTTTTTGCGTTTACCCCGGCTATAAGAAGCCCTAAAGCCAGAACAGAAAGGAACCAGATTAGATAAAAAACCATTAAACCGCCTCCCCTTTCAGTGTTATCCCGGACAAGCCGGTAAATTTTACTGTACGAAATGTTCCTACCAGGTGTTGACCCCCCGGGCATATGACCATTTCATTTCTGGAAGTTCTTCCAAGCAATTGATCGGAACGTTTTTTTGACACCCCTTCCAGAAGAACATCATCTTCTCTTCCTATTCTCGACCTCCTTGACCGGAGGGTCAATTGTCTTTGCAGGGAAATTATCTGAGATAAGCGTTCCTTTTTAACTTCCAGGGAAAGCTGGCCGTCAAACGAAGCGGCGGCGGTTCCTTCCCGGGGATTGTAAAAATAAGTAAAGGCGTCATCGAAGGCTACTTTTTCCATCAGGTCCAGGGTATCCTGGAAATCTTTTTCGGTCTCGCCGGGAAATCCGATGAGAATATCCGTAGAAAAGGAGGTATCCGGTTCTGTTACTCTGATCATATCAATCAATTCAAGATATTGACTTCGGGTGTATTGCCTGTTCATCCTCTTCAGGATTATATCCGATCCGTGCTGTACTGGAAGGTGAATTTGCCTGCAAATAGCTTTATGTTGTCCGTATACCCGTACCAGGTCCGGGGTAAAATCTCTCGGGTGGGGGCTCAGGAAACGAAGCCATGGCACGGCAACTCGGTTTAAGAGCTCCTCCAGAAGGAAAGGAAATGTCAGGGGGGCGTTATGAAAAGTGGAGGCGTAGGAATTAACGTTCTGTCCCAGCAGGGTGATCTCCTTCACACCCCTTTCCACGGCATCACGGCATTCTTGAAAGACAGCTTCCGGATCCCGGGATAACTCCCGGCCTCGCACATAAGGAACGATACAGTAGGTGCAGAAATTATTGCACCCATGCATGATTGGAATCAATGCGCGGAAGTCGGAGGCCTGGGAATAACAGGGATCGAAAGAAAACTCTTCCAGATCCTGTTCTTTTGTACCGGTAAGAAACGCGATAAAAGCGTTTCGACCCGCCACCCCCGGGAAAAAATCCACAAAGGGTGCACGTTTTTGCATCTCCTCATCCTGAAGCCTTTCAGCCATACAACCGAGAAATCCAATCTTAAAATTATACGCTTTTTTTTGTTTTCCAAAAAAACCGAGACGGCCCCAGATTCTTTTTTCAGCACTTTCACGGACGGCGCAGGTATTTAAAAGCACCAGGTCAGCCTGTTCCCAGGAATCACTTTCCCTCCACCCGGCTTCGGTAAGACGGCTGCTTAAAGAAAGGGATTCGGCGAAGTTCATTTGGCATCCATACGTTTCCAGATAAAAAATCTTTTTCGTAAAGTACGTCATTCTGCCTCAGGGCTCGTTAAAATAGATCTGATATACCAGGGAATAAGGTTCCAATTATTCTGCTCCGGCAGGAGGATCCAGGCTCCTTTATCATACCCTTCCTCATCGGCAATACTTTTGTCTTCCAAAAAGAAAACATTGGTATACGTATCATAGAGAACATTATCGGTATTAAGGACATGATTCCTTTGATCCTGCAGGTTACCGTAGGCTTTGAAAAGCGACAGAGCTTCGAAAGGTGTCAGATTAGTGTCCACATACTGAAACATTACCTGAATGAGTTCATAGAAACGACCGATATCCGCGAAGCCGAGGCTTAAGAATTTGTCTTTAATAGACCAGATGAGCTGTTGCTGTCTCTCGGCCCTTCCAAAATCGGAGGAATAATGCCGAGATCTGGCAACCCGCAGGGCTTCAATGCCGTTTAAATGGTGCTGACCCTTTTTATAATAGAGGGTCCCCCAAACGCCGTCGTCCTTTATCCGATAGGTGGGGTCTATCAGATCCTCATCCAGGTAAATATCCACCCCTCCCAGGATATTAATCACATCGATAAAGGCGAACATATCTACCACCGCGTACGTTGTAATTTCAAGTCCCGTAATATCGGATAAGCTTTTTGCCAGATACGCCGGGCCGTACAATCGGTACAGCGCGTTGATTTTTCTTCCGCGGTAATAGAGATCTCTGGGAATACTGATCAGAGTTAAGACACCGCTAATACCGTCGGCGTGAAGAATCATTATGGTATCGGCGTTATTTTCGTGGGTCCCCGCCACGAGGATCGTTTTTGTATCCTTGGTTTGAACCAGAGGATCAAGAACAGGTATCGCATCCGGAAGGATCAGTTTTTTTTTTCGTCCTCCCCGGAGGCTTCCTGGCGTTTCAATGACGCAATCGGCACATCGTCTTCATCCATCAGATAGATTTCCCCGATCATTTTTTGAACGGCGAAGGAGCCGACAACAGTTCCGTCATCCTGCTGGAGATCATAATAAAAGTAATCGTTATCTTCCCTGGCTTCTTGGGAAAGAGAAAGCCCCTTTTCTTCCAGGTAGGTGATAAACCCTGCATCTTGACGCAGATCAAGGATCCTTTGTTTACCTTGGTCTATTCTCATTTCCTCGGCGGTTCTAACATCCAGGGTTTCGATACTGCGCCGTAACAATCGTTCAAAGGTGTCTAGAGTATCCACGTCCATTTCCGCCAGGGTGAACAGGTTAGATTTCTTATTCACCGAGAATCGCAGAACAATCCTGCCGTCCCGGGCCTTCAGATAGCCTTCCGTTCTTGTTTCGGTTTTTTCGGGAAAAACCGGAGAAAGACCTCTGGTTTTCAAAAACTCTTGCAGGTCTTGCTTTTTTAACAGCTCTCCCAGGCTCAGAACCATTTCTTCGTGTTTTTTATAATGGTTCGACATATCCAGGTCCATCTGTTTGAGGAACCTTTCGGCTCGCTCATCAAAAGCTTCCAAGCTGAGGGTTTTCCCGTTCAATGCTGAGAGGGATATGCTTCCCAATTCGTCTAGAAAAACTTCCCCGTAGGGCTGTTCCTGTTTTATAAGCAGGTAAGCCGCGTCAGTTTCTTCCTGCAGTGTAAAGGCTAAGTCTCTGATCAGGGTATGAAACCCGTCGGAGGAAATAAAACTGTTGAAGGCAATCATCTCCTCGGTTCGGTTTTTTTGTTCCAGGATAGTGTCTACACCAAGGAAAAACGGGAGATTGTTTAATTCCGCTTCTGTATCTTCCGTTTCACCGTCGAAACTGTATTGTCCGGGAGGCAGGAAAAGGACGCTACGGGTTTCATTGAGATCCGAGGCCATTTTCATAAGGACGGCTTTCACATCATCCTGAGAATTTTTCTGATCACTCAGGCTGTCGGCCATAGTTGAATGGTTCTTCTGCACCTTTTCGGAAAGGGACGATACTTTAAAAAGAACGATGATCATGGTAATGAAAAGGACGAAGGTTACCCCCAGGGTAAGGAAAGGGACCAGGCGTGAACGGTTCAATGCTTGAAACTCCTCTGGCCGGTAAAAAGCATGGCGGCATTGTATTCATTACAGGCTTCAATGCATTCATAATCTCGCAAGGAACCGCCGGGCTGCAGGACCGCAGACACTCCTTCTTTTAATCCGACATCGATGCCGTCTCGAAAAGGGAAAAAAGCGTCGGAGATCATAATGCTTTCTTTCAATCCTCCGTTTTCAGCTTTTGTTTCCTCTTCTATCTCTTTTCTCTTTTCCTGGTCGCTCAAGGAACTCCACGGGGTGCCGTATCGCTGCCAGGCTAGGCGATCTGAGTGCTTTCGGTAGGCCTTGTCCCTGGCTATTTCAGCCACACCGACGCGGTCCTGTTCTCCCGTGCCGATTCCTACGGTAGCCCCGTCTTTCACATAAATCACCGAGTTGCTGGTAATACCGCTTTCCACCAGCCAGCCGAAAAGCATATCCGCTTTTTCTTTTTCCGTCGGCGGTCTTTGTACTTCATACAGACGGCCCTGGTATTCACAGCGGGCGGGTAGAAA
>JAFGDJ010000069.1 GCA_016932135.1 Spirochaetales bacterium
GCTCGTTACCGCCGTGGCCCGGGGCAGAATTCGGCAGGCTTTCACCTCCTTGAGGCTATCCCAAGGAACGGCCGATCTGAAAACCGTCAAGGGCATCCTCAGGGCACACCCTCACCTGGATGGAAGGATAAAAAAACACATGGGTTCGGTGTGTATGCACGCGAAGGGGATCGCTTCCTCGGAAACCACGGCGAGTATGATTGTCGTATATGCAGGCGGCGGTTTTACCGTCTGGGTTACCGGGTCGCCCTACCCCTGCGTGTCCCTGTACAAGCCCCTGACAACGGAGAACTTTGAAGAACCCCGGTTTACCGACCCTTCTCACATCTTGCGTTATGCCGAAGAAGCGGCGATCTTCAACCGCCGGCTCCTCCGCCGGCCGGTGAAGGTCCGGGAAGAACTCCTCAGGCTGGCGGAGGGCTACGAAGAGGATTTCGAAGAGGCCCTTCGGGGGACGGAGGATCGGAAAAAGACCTGTGCCGAAGCCTGGGCTCGGGAAAAAGCCTTCCGCCGGGAAGCGGAGACCCTCCTGAAATGATTGAGTATTCCCTTCTTCAGCCGCCTCAGGCCTCTCAAGCCTACGATCTTATCCGCCGGGTGTACGACGAGTTCGTGGCTCCCGACTATCCGCCGGAAGGAAACGAACACTTCTACACCTTCATTCAGCCGGAGGTTCTCATCCGCCGGTTTTCGGCTCCCGGTCATTTTCTCATCACCGCGGACGAGGGAAACCGGTTAGTCGGCGTTATAGCCGTCCGGGACAACAATCACATCGCCCTGCTGTTCGTGGATAGGGAGTACCAGAGCCGGGGGATCGCCCGAAAGCTCCTGGCCGAAGCGGAGGAAAGAATCGCCGCCGAAACAGGAAAAAGGCAAGCCACGGTCTTCTCGTCACCCTATGCCGTTCCTATCTATCAAAAGCTCGGCTTTCAGAACGAAGGGCCGAAGCAGACAAAAGACGGCATCACCTTTCAACCCATGAAACACCTTTTTTAAATCCCCACCGCAACCCTTTTCACTTTTTTGTGTCTTGCCTGATATACCCGAAAAAAGAGGTTCCCGTAATGTATCTGGAAGACTATAAAAACCTGGAAAATCGACTGCCGAAGGAAGGGGAACAACCCGTCTATTACGAGGGCATGAAGATTACCCGCCACCTGTTTCAATCCCCCCGGGCGGAGCTGCTGCCGGACCTTCCCTCGGATCCCCTGGAAGCCCTGCCGGACAAAGATATCTTCGAGAACCAGTGTTTTCCCTTCTTTGTGTTCCACCCCGCCGATAAGACGCGTCACGATGGAGCGATAATCCTGCTTCACGGTCTGAATGAGAAATCCTGGAACAAGTATCTTCCCTGGGCGGCTGAATTAAGCCGGAACACGGGGAAAAAAATCCTCCTTTTTCCCCTGTCCTTTCATATGGACCGGGCGCCGGCGGGTTGGAGCAGTCCCAGAACCATGTTGATCCTTTCTAAACTGCGGAAGGAACGCTTCGGCGCGGGAGAATCCTCCTTTATCAACGCCGCGTTAAGCTCCCGGCTGCACGCCGCACCCCAGCGCTTTTTCTCTTCGGGGCTGGAAGCCTTTGCCGACGTAACCGCCCTGCTCAGGATGATCCGCCGCGGTGGGGTCGACGGCGTGGGGACGGAAGGCAGGATCGATTTCTTCGGTTATTCCATCGGCGCCTTTCTCACCCAGATCCTGATGCTGGCCAACCCGGAAGGGCTTCTTTCCGACTCCCGGGCTGTTCTGTTCTGCGGGGGAGCCACCCTGGACCGGATGAACCCGGTATCAAAATATATTCTCGACAGCGCCGCCGCCGCCGCTCTCCGGACACACCTGGCCCGGAAGGGTGATCCTTTAAACGAACAACCTTTCGGCGACGTCAGGATCGGCGAGTCCTACGAGCCGGCGGCCCGGGTTTTTCAAAGCATGGCTCAGGACGCCCCCGGGAGGGAAGATAGAGAGAAACTCCTACAGAAAGTAACCGGTCGCCTCTTCGCTATACTATTAAAACAGGACAGGGTCATGCCGGCAGAGGCGGTCAAAAAAACCCTGGTCTGCCGAAATAACCCTTTAAAAAAGTTTCTACGGGTTCTGGACTTTCCCTTCCCTCACGATCATGTTACCCCCTTTCCCCAGCTTACCGTCGGGCAGGATAAGGTGGACAGGGCTTTCAAGCACGTTTTTACCCTGGCGGCGGAGGGGCTGGGCGGGTAATCTTCACCGGTTTGACCTTCCAGATCTCCGAAGCGTATTCACCGATGGTCCGGTCGCTGGAGAACTTCCCCATGGCAGCCACATTGAGGATCGACTTTCTTGTCCAGGCTTCCTGGTCCCGGTAGAGGGTTGCCGCGGCATCCTGGGTGTCTACATAGGAACGAAAATCCGCCAGGAGCCTGTAGGGGTCACCGTGGTGGAGGAGCGAGTCGGTCAGCCGGCGGAACATCCCCGGGTCTTCGGGGGAAAAGTAACCCTGGGAAATCATATCCAGCACCCATTTCAGTTCTCCGTCGCTGTGGTAGTACTGCCACGGGTCATAACCGCCGCGCCAGGTAGCTTCCACCTCTTCGGTTTTCAGACCGAAGATGAAGATATTATCCTGCCCCACCTCTTCCAGAATTTCGACATTCGCTCCGTCCAGGGTTCCGATGGTCAGTGCGCCGTTCAAGGCGAACTTCATGTTCCCGGTGCCCGAGGCCTCGGTGCCGGCGGTGGAAATCTGTTCCGACAGATCCGCGGCGGGAATGAGTTTTTCCGCCAGGGACACGTTGTAGTTGGCCAGAAACACAACCTTCAAAGCCCCCCGGGTATGGCCGTCGTTATTCACTACCTCCGCCACGGCATTGATGAGGCGGATGATCAACTTGGCGGCATAGTACCCCGGGGCGGCCTTGCCGGCAAAGATCACTGTTCTTCCGCCCCGGTCCCCGGAAGCGGGGGCGTCCTTCAATCGGTTGTACAGGGCAATGACGTGCAACACGTTGAGCAGCTGCCGCTTATATTCGTGAATCCGTTTCACCTGGCAGTCGAAGAGGGAGTGAGGCTCCACCCGAAGGTTGTTCGACTTGAGGATGTAGGAGGCTAAACGTTCCTTGTTGGCCAGCTTCACCCGCCGCCACTGTTCCCGGAAGGCCGGGTCTTCGGCCAGGGGTATGAGTTTCTTCAGCTCGTCCAGGTCAATGATCCAGTCTTCCCCGATATGGCGGGTGATGAGGTCCGCCAGGGCAGGGTTGCAGGATTTGAGCCACCGGCGCGGTGTAATGCCGTTCGTTTTGTTGTTAAACCGCCCGGGCCACAGCTGGTAGAAATCGCGGAAAAGATCCCGCTTGATGATATCCGAGTGTAAAGCCGACACACCGTTGACCGAATGACTCCCCACCACGGCGAGATTGGCCATCCGGACCGTCTTGCCCCCCTCTTCGCCGATGAGGGACATCCGCCGTAAGCGCTCCGTGTCCCCGGGGTACAGTTTCTCCACCTCTTGGAGGAAATTGTAATTGATGTCGTAAATGATCTGCAGGTGCCGAGGCAGAACCCGGCCGAAGAGATCCACCGGCCAGGTTTCCAGGGCTTCCGGCAGAACCGTGTGATTGGTATAGGCAAAGGTTTTCACGGTGACATCCCAGGCGGTATCCCAGGCGAGCCCCTCTTCGTCCACCAGTATCCGCATCAGCTCGGGGATAGCTACCGCCGGATGGGTATCGTTGAGCTGCACCGCCACCTTGTCCGGCAGGGTGGTATACTTTTTCCCGCCCACCTTCTTAAAACGACGGATAATATCCCGCATGGTGGCGGCGACGAAGAAATATTCCTGTTTCAGCCGGAGCTCCCGGCCTTCGAAAACATTATCGTTGGGGTACAGCACCTTGGAGATGGTTTCGGTGGCCACCTTGTCCCCCACGGCCCGTTCGTAGTCCCCGTGGTTAAAGTACCCCAGTTCAAAATCCCTGGTAGCCTTGGCAGACCAGAGACGGAGGTTGTTCACCGTGTCGTTCCGGTACCCCGGGATAGGGGTATCATAGGCCATGGCCATGACATCCTGAGTGTCTACCCATTCCACTCCTCCGGTACCGTCGTCCTTGTTCTGAAGGCGACCGTAAAAATGAACGGGATACAGATACTCCGGCCGGGGGATCTCCCAGGGATTGCCGTAGCGGAGCCAGGGGTCCGGGGTCTCCACCTGGGCGCCGTCCCGGATATGCTGAAAGAAGATACCGTACTCGTAGCGGATGCCGTACCCGTAGGCCGGCAGAGCCATGGTGGCCATGGAATCGAGAAAGCAGGCGGCCAGACGGCCGAGACCGCCGTTCCCCAATCCGGCGTCGTATTCCTGCTCCACCAGGTCTTCCAGATGCAGTCCCAGGTCATCCAATGCCTTTTCGGTTTCTTCCCGCAGTCCCAGATTGATCATGCTGTTATCCAGGGCTCGGCCCATGAGAAACTCCAGGGACAGGTAATACACCCGTTTACAGGGTTTCTTGTAATAGGTCTGCTGGGTATCGATCCAGCGCTCGAACAGCCGGTCCCGCACCGTGAGAGCCAGGCTGTTAAAATAATCCAGCCGCGTCGCACTGTATTCATCCTTGGCCTGGGAATATTCCAGATGATTTACCAGGGAATTCTTCAAAGCCTCAGCGTCCATCCCCTTGTAGGGATTGTTGGACGGAGTCAAGGTTTTCTTTTCCGCCATCATGACGGCCTCCTGCCCGTGAGACAATCATAATACTTGTAGTGGAGGAAATCCAGAACATTTAGAAGCAGATATATCCAGCCGCCAATACGGTTTGTTTTAAGGAAATGCCTAAAAACGTGGTATATTAACCTCTATCAGGAGGTGCATGATGAAAAAGATGAAAGTCCTCGTATGTGTCGTTCTTCTGGGGATTCTAGTCATCGGGTTCCTTCCGGCGGCCGAAGAAAAGGCTGAAGAACCGAAAAAACCCCTGCTTCCATTTATTCTCAACACCGCCCCGGGGTTTGGTCTCGGAAGCTTTATTATGAAGGACTCCCTGGGCGGCTTTATCGGCCTGGGAGGCGAACTTCTGGGGGTTGGGCTGGTAGGCGGCGGTTTTGTTTATATTATTACACAGGGGATAGGTGCTGCCCTGGGAGAAATTTTTACCCTTGGACTGGCGGACACGGAAGTCGACTCAGGTCCGGCAGAAGCGCTGATTCTATCGGGCCTTCTGGTCTGGACGGGGACAAAGATCTTTGAGATGATCCGCCCCTTCGTTTTCGCGGCAAAATACAACCAGGAAGCCGGCTTTGCGAAAATTGAACCAGAGGTGTCCTTCCGATTGGTAGCGGATGAAGACAGCTACAAGGCCGCTCCGGTCCTGGCAGTGCATCTCCGATAGGTATTTTTAATAAGAGCCCCATCGCGATACCTTCTCCTGCCGCCGGGAAAGACTTGTATTCATCCCTTTCTTCTTCTTTATTAATAGCCTGCCGGCTCTTGACAGGGGGCCCGGGGCGTAATAAACTTTGTATGTACTAATACTCTCATACATTGGGGTTGCCCATGGACATGGAAAAAGAAAAAACCCTGGCCTTTACCCTGGACCCTAAAAGCGGGGTTCCGTACTACAAGCAGATTATTCTGCAGATCGAAATGGCCATCTCCGACGGCAGGCTGGTAAGCGGTGACCAGCTGCCCACCGTCCGGGGCCTGGCGGTGGATCTGCGGATCAACCCTAACACCGTCGCCAGAGCGTACAACGAGCTGGAGATCCGCGGTGTGGTGAATACGCAGCAGGGTACGGGAACCTTCATCAGCGACAAGACCATCAGCATGACCGAGGTGGAAAGGGAACGGATCCTCGCCGGTTTAGCCAGGGAGTTTATAGCCAAGGCTCAGTCTTACGGGTTCTCAAAGGATGACGTGTTGTCTTTCCTCGTGGAGGAGGATCCGGTGAAAAGGAATAACCAGGAGGTGTCGGATGGAGATAAAAAAAGCACAGTTTTCACGCATTAAGAATATCCAGATTGAACGCATGGAGAAAGACTTCACCTTCAACGCCTTTTCCTTTCTTATCCTCGGCATTATCGTCACTTCAGGGGTGCTCTGCCAGTTCATGTTTTCTACGGACCCCGATAAGAATCTGATTCTGTATGTCTGTGTCGGCATCCTCCTCGGCGGAGGCTTGCTGACGGTGGTACCGAAATGGATTTCCGTTCTTCAGCTGATCGCCCTGGGGTGGATCGCCATGTTTGCCTGGCTGGGCGGCATGTACTGGATCCTCCTGGTTTCCGTTACCCTGGGGCTTTTTATTGCCCCTTCCTGCGAATTGATCTATCAGTGGGACAAGGTAGTAGTGCTTCGATTGGGTAAATTCAAGAAAGTTCACGGTCCAGGCTTGTTTTTTCTGCTCCCCCTGGTAGACCGGATAGCCGCCTTTGTGGACACCAGGATTCGGGTCACCGATTTCAGCGCGGAAAAAACCATTACCCGGGATACTGTACCGGTCCATGTGGACGCCCTGGCCTTCTGGATGATCTGGAACGCCAAGCAGGCGGTGCTGGAGGTGGAAAACTTCATGGAAGCCGTGACCCTCTCGGCCCAGACCGCTTTGAGGGATTCCATCGGGAAACACGATCTGGCGGAGCTTCTGTCGGAACGGGATAAACTCTGCGCCGAGATTCAAACGGCCCTGGACGCCAAGACCAATCCCTGGGGCATCTCCATTCTGTCGATAGAGTTCACCGACATCATTATCCCCCAGGGGTTGGAAGACGCCATGAGCAAACGAGCCCAGGCCGAGCGGGAAAAACAATCCCGGGTTATCCTGGGAACAGCGGAGGTGGAAATTGCGGAAAAATTCGCCGAGGCTTCCAAGCAGTACATCGACAACCCCACGGCCCTGCACCTCCGGGCGATGAATATGGTCTATGAGGGAATCCGGCAGCGGGGCTCCATGGTGCTTCTGCCCTCTTCCGCCCTGGACAGTATGAATCTTGGAACCACCCTGGGAGCCCTGGCCCTGGAAAAAACGAATTCCCCTGAGAAGAAAGAGCCCGAAGCCGACACTTCTCCTGAAAAGGAACCGGATATTTAGAGGCTCCGACAGGGTTTTCCTCCGCCGGGGCTTCTTGCAAAAACGAAGGTTTCCTGCCATGATGAGGCGCGGAGTTGTAATCCTATGAAAACAGAACCTGTAATCATCCTTTACGGTGGCAGAACCGGAGAACACGAAGTATCCCTGGCGTCCGCCACGGCGGTATTGAAGAACCTGGATCTAAACCGCTGGAACCCCCGGGGCATCGGTATCGATCACGACGGCACCTGGTATCTGCAGAAAGACGAGGACCTCTTTCCGAGGAAGGGGAACCTCTCGGTACGGCGGGACCCTCAAGCGGTGGTTTCCATATTACCTGGCCGGGGTATGACGGTGCAGGAAAAAGTCCTGGAATGCGCCTGCGTTTTTCCGGTTCTTCACGGCACCTACGGAGAAGACGGAACCGTGCAGGGACTCCTGGAAATCGCCGGACTGCCCTATGCCGGTTCGGATGTGCTGGGCAGTGCCCTGGGGATGGACAAGGAAATGACCAAACGATTATGGCTCCAGGCCGGTCTGCCGGTGGTCCCCTACCTGGCTTTCCAGAAGGATGACTACTCGCAGGAAAAAGCGGAAAAAGCCTTCGGATTTCCGGTCTTCGTCAAGCCGGTGCGTATGGGATCGTCGGTGGGGGTAAACCGGGCGGATTCACCGGAAGAACTCCGGAAAGCCGTGGAAGAAGCCTTCCGTTACGATACGCGGATTCTCCTGGAGCCCGCCATCGACGGCCGGGAGATCGAATGTTCCGTGGTGGGGAATCGGCAGCCGGTTACCTACGGTCCCGGGGAAATTATCCCGTCCCACAGCTTTTACAGCTACGAAGCGAAATATATCGATCCCGACGGAGCGGCGTTGATGATACCGGCGGATCTGAGCGAGGAAGACCGCCGGCGGGTGCGAGACCTGGCAATGCGGGCTTTTACGACTCTCGGCGCTTCGGGGATGTCCCGAGTGGATTTTTTTTATGAAAGGAAGACCGGTAAGATCCTCTTAAACGAGATTAACACCATTCCGGGTTTTACCGGTATCAGCATGTTCCCCCTGATGTGCGTTCACCACGGGTTATCCTTCCAGGACCTGGTGACCGAACTGATTGACCTGGGAATCCGGCGGTTTCATGAGCGGCAGCACCTTACGTTCGCCTACAGCACATAGAACCGTCTGACCACTCACACTGAGCCCTCACACTTCTTCACCACCGGTGAAGAACCTACCAATGATCGAAGGAGATTACCTGATCGAAGGCCTTCTTCTCCGTGGGTAAAGGCTTTTCTTGTGAATGCCCCACCAGCAGCAGCATCACCACCTTCATGAGGTAGGGAATGGACAGGACGTCCTTCATTTCCCGTTCGTCAAAGGTGGTAACCACACAGGAGCCGAGTCCTTCAGCTTCAATCTGCAGCATCATGGAGGATACGGCGAAACTGATATCGATGGGGTAGGAAAGCTGACCGTTGGGCATGCGGTAATCCACATTGGTGGTACAGGCGGCGATAATCACCGGAGCCGTGCCGACATGGTTCTGTCCGAAAGAGGCGTTCTGTACCCTGGATCGCAGTTCTTTTTCACGAATCACGATAAACCGCCAGGGCTGACGGTTTTTTGCCGACGGGGCGAGCCTTCCGGCTTCCAGGATCCTTTTTAAAGCCTCCAGATTTACCGGTTCATCGGAAAAATTTCTAATGCTTACGCGGTTCTTGATAAATGAAAGCAGTTCCATACACCTTCCAACAATAGATGCCCTATTATAACCGATGAATGGTGGTCTATCAAAGGAATTCTTTCTCATCTTGACGAAGAATACCACATAACCTATTGTTTTTATAATGAAAAGGCTGCTCTGTGCTCTTCTTCTGTTTTGTTCCCTGGGCTATATCAACGCCGAAGAGGTAAATATACAACAGCTGTTTTTTTCCTTTATGAAAGAAACTCAGGATTTTTCCCGAAATAGTGAAGGATCACCGGAAGAGAAAGCTCTTCTGAAATGGATGACGAAAGAATTAGAGGCTGCAAATATTCCTTATGAAATAAGAGACTTTCAAGAAGCCCGGGATTTTTTTTCCTTTTCTTCCATCCTTTCCGTCGATATTCCGGGGAAGCGGAATGACACCCTTATCTTTGTGGTACCCATCAACGGTGCCCCGGAGGCGCAAAATACCGACGGCATGATCAACCTTTCATCGGCTTTCACCGCCTTACAGTATTTTCACCGGCACACCCCGGAGGTCTCGATGAAATTTCTCTTTCCGGGCGCCGAATACGGACCGGCTCCGGCATATCCCCTGGGCACCCGGTATTTTCTTCGTGATTATTTTGCCGAAGACCCCGCGGCAGTGCTCTATTTCGATCTTCAAAGCCCCTCGGAGGGCCTCCGGTTACGGACCGGCGGCGAAAAGATTGTCGCCCCCCGGTGGCTGGTACAGACGATTTCCCAGACCTTGCGAAACGCAGGCATTCCCTTCGATTATTCATCCACCGAAGCCCTGACCGCCCGCTTAGGGGTTCTGGACAGTCTTCCTCTCATGGACCCCTTTCTTCAGGCTGGATACCCGGCCGTCTTTTTCAAGGGTTTTCCCTCTATGGGAGGGGATGAAACCTGGATTGAACGGTATATCACCTTTCTTACATCCCTTTCCTCGGCATTACAGAACGGGATTCCCTCCACCTGGGATCGAAACTACCTTTTTCTCCATTTGCCGGGTCGTGATATTGTTCTGGGCGAGACGACCTTCATCACCAGCCTTATCATCCTTTTTTGCTGTCTCCTGGCCTATCCGCTTCTCTTCAGCCGCCCCTTTCGCCGGTATGCCGGAGCGGTGGGGAAACATGCTTACCTGTTGCCGGCCCTGCTTTCGGCGATATACCTGTTCCTCCTGTTGGGAACCCTGCCGGTACGTCTGATCCCGACTCTTCAAGGTTTCCCCGATATCTGGGAAAGACTCCCGTTTCAGTATTTCGCTTTGAAATGTACCGGCGCGGTTTTGCTGTTCATGCTGCTGTTTCGCCTGGTACGACATATTCCTTTTCCCCGAAACAGCAGTTTTTATTCGGGAGCCGCGATTCTTTTTCTTATCCTGGATATTCTTATACTCAGCACCATGGATATTGCGTTGACGGTTTATGTGGTCTGGGCTTTGTGCTTTGCCTTCCTGTTCACCCTGATGCCCAATAAATATCTGAAAATCCTCTGTTTTCTTTTATCCATGGTATGGCTTTTCATCATTCTGCACGATCTTTTCACTCTTCCGGCGATTCGGGTCTGCGGATTTCTTATTCACTCCGTGGTATGGGGGAATCTGCTTATTTCCTTTATCCTTCTCCCCTTCCTGCTCATGCTTCTGCGCATCGATCTGCTTTTTGCCCACCCAAAAACTCGCCGGCGGAACATTATCACCCGGAGCACCTTCATTGTCCTTCTCGGTGTTATTGGGTATCTAACCATTACCCTGGCACTCTACAACCCCTACAGTGAAGATGAACCCCAGCCCCTCTATGTCGCTGAAACCCTGACATCCGGTGGACATCGCGCGGAAATTTCGAGTCCCGCCGGCCTGAAAGAAATCGGAAGAAACGACCTTTCCATAACCCTCCCGGCGATACCGGCGGAACATTTCCTGGAGACACAGCTGACCACCACCACCTTCCTGGACCGGATGAACATCTCCCTGGTTTTAAAGCCCGTGGGAACTCCGGAAGAAATTTCCGTTGTCTTCAACTCCCGGGAAAAAACCATCATTTATGACTCTTCCCATCCCTACTCAGCGGATCCGGATACCCCTTCAATTCTCTTTCACCTGGGGAGGAACCCTCCCGAGAATCTTACCCTGGAAACCACCCTTCCTTCGATACAGGAGGGAGTGTTCCATATCACCGCGTCCTATAACCTTCCACCCTTTACCATCCAGCCGGGGGAGGAACCCCTGATGGTTTACCGAACCCTGAAGGTGGAAAAAACCCTGCCTATAGTCCCGCCGTAACAGGGGAAACAGTCAAAGGCTTTACCGGACTGAAAGAGGTTATCCTTTCGCATTGACACCCTAGTATCCATGGAGTAGGATTCGTCTATGAAAAGAATCCTATTATTCCTTAATATGTTCCTTTTTCTTTCCGTTTTTACCCTCTTCGGTCAACTGGTCGATAATTCCCTGGGGCGGTCGATGCTCCGGATCTTTCCCGAACTGGCCAATGGCTACATCGACCTCAACGGGAACGGCAGGCTCGATGAGCTGGATGACGTAAATGAACGGATTCCCGACTCCGAAGTAAAAGATTCGGTTGTCCAGGTTCAGGAGGTTCTGGATTTCCTGCTGGAATACTACCCATACCTCCCCTACAATAAGATCAAGTCGGTACAGACAGCTCTGAATACCGACGCGGAAGGAGCCATCCCGGAGATCATATCCTTGAGCTGGAAAACCCGGCTGGAAGAAATTGTGACTCTTCGTCAAAAAATGGGAGAGGATACCATTCGCCTGACTCCTACGGCTTTACGGGAGGCTCATGCCGTTATGTCGGGACATCTAACCGCCATGGCCATGTCCTTCAAAAAGGAAAGCAGAAACGATGAGCAGTCCTTCATTAAAGCCCGGGATGAATTACTCGGCATGCTGGAGAAGGGTTACCCCCTGCCAGAAAATATACCCCCGGATGAGCGAAGCATTCTGATCAACACCCTTATTCATACCACGTCGAACCCCCGGAACCCTGCCGGAGCCCTGAAGACCTCGTTAAAAACCCTGGGTACCCTGGAAGCCGAAGAGGCGGTTCCCTATATCCTGGCTTTGCTGGAAAACACAACCTACCGGCACGCCTGTATCCAGGCCCTGGGGGAAATCGGAAACGCCACCGCCGTGGAGGTACTGAGAGAGATCGCTCAATCGGATCAGCCGGAGGAAACCCTCAATATAACCTACCGCGCCCTCGGCAGAATCGGCGGGCGGGAAGGGACCGATCTTCTGATCAGCCTGGCGGGAACCGCCGGGAAAAACGCCTCCTCCGACACCACGGCGGCCCTGGCGGAAGCCTTCACGGAAGCCGCCGCCGGGGGTACTGCGGACCGAAGGATCGCCGCGCTTTTGAATTCCTATGCCGAATCGGAGTCTCCGGAAATACGGAAAACCGCCATGCGCGGCCTGGGCTACTTCAACAACCAGGAAACAGCCCAGACGCTCCTGACAAAACTGAAGACGGAATCGGACGAGGAAGTAAAAGCCGAGATAATACGCGCTTTGAACAGGATGCAGCACCCGGCAATAATCGCCACCTTTGCCGCCATGCTCAAGGACGAAGGGTTATCCCCTTTTCTGCAGAAAGAAATCCTCAGCGCCCTGGGCTCTAACCCGGAAGGAGCAAAGGCGGCGGTGCAAATTCTCGATTTTCTTGGAAATACCAATGCGTCGGTGCGTGCTCAGGCCAGGAAAACCCTTTTTGCCCTCTACAGGGTCGACCAGAAAGCCATCGCCGCCGTGCTTTCCCGGGGTGCCGCGGCGGGAAAGGACAACGGCTTTTTGAAGGAGGTGACGGGGATTCTTTCGGACATCGCGGACCCCGACACTCTGCCGGTGCTGACGACCCTCCTCCAGAATCCTTCGGCGGAGATCAAGAAGAACGTTACCTGGGCACTCTACCGCATTGCCCCGAAAGACAATATTCGCCTGGCCGGGGATCTGGCAAAGATCGTGGCGGGAGAGTCGGAAGCCCTGGACGCCCGGATAAACGCCGTTCGGGCCCTGGGGGCGATGAATACGGACAATCCTTCCCTGAACGTCTGGCAGACCCTCCTTACCACCGCCAAGATGCGGGGGGACAAGTATACCATGCTCCGGTTTTACGCCGTAAAGGCTCTGGGCGACCTGGGGATTAAGAACGCGGAAATATCCAACACACTGGCCCAGTTGGCCTTGCGGGAAACGGATAAGGGAATACAAACGGAAGCCTTACGATCCTTACAGCGGCTTCTTTACCCGACAGCGGAAATGGAGCAAACCCTCACTCTGGCCTTTCGAGCCGGTGACGACCAGGAAAATCGCGTGATTATTGTTGAAATTCTGGGGGACATGAAGGCCGATACCGCCGTGGATTCGGCCGTCAAAGCCTTCGCCGATGAAAACGACGGGTCGCGGAAACTGCGGATCCTCTACAGCCTTTCCAAGGTCGGCACCACCGAAGCCTTCAACGTGATGATCGATTTTGCCGCGGACAGGAGCCTGGAGGACTACATTCTCGGAGCCCTGGAGGGGGCCGACCCGGCGGTTCTTTCATCCCTCATCGAGAACCGATTAAAAACCGAGAAACGGGAGGATCTGGTCGAAATCCTGGAAAGACTGAAAAATACTCTTGAAGAACGTTTCTAAATATTTTTTTCATGTAGATCTTGACGCTTTTTACGCTTCCGTCGAACAGGCGGATAACCCGGAATACCGGGGCAAGCCGGTGATCATCGGTGCTTTACCCGGCCATCGGGGGGTTGTAGCCGCCTGCTCCTATGAAGCCCGAAAATTCGGTGTCCACTCAGCCATGCCCATAAGCCACGCCTACCGGCTCTGCCCCGGGGGAATCTATCTTCCCGTAAGAATGCACCGTTACCAGGAGCTTTCCGGCCGGGTAATGGACATCCTGAAGAACTACACCCCTGCTCTCAGGCAGATATCCATCGATGAAGCCTCCATGGATATGTCCGGCACCGCCCGGCTTTTCGGTCCTCCCGAAGAAGCGGCCGCCGGGATAAAAAGAAAGATTCGGGAAGAGACAGGACTCACCCTGTCCATCGGCATCGCCCCCAACCGTTACCTGGCGAAACTCGCTTCCGAAAAGGATAAACCAGACGGACTGTACGAAATAAAAACGGGAGAAGAGGAGTCTTTTATTGAAACCCTCGAGTTAAAGGATATCTGGGGTTTAGGGCAGAAGATGAGAGAGCGGCTGACGGAGCTGAACATTCTTACCGTCCAGGATCTAAAAAAATTTCCCGAGCGAATGCTCAGGGACATGGTAGGCAAGGCTGCCGGTTCCTACCTTTACCGGGTGGTCCGGGGTATCGACCCGGGGATCTATAACGATAGTCCGAAATCCCGATCCATGAGCAGCGAGATCACCTTTGAACAGGACAGCCGCGACACCGAAGGCATGAAGAACATGCTCCTGGATATATCCCATCAATTGATGTTCAGAATTATGCAGCATGAATACCGGGCGAAGACCGTGGAGTTGAAAATTCGATATGAAGACTTCTCCACCATCAGCGGACGAAAAACCGTCCGGCATTATATCAATTCGGCGGAAGAAATATACGCCCTTGCTTTGGAACTCCTGGAAGCCCGGCGGGACTCCTCCCGGGCGGTACGGTTAATCGGCCTGGGGGTATCCTCCCTGGAAGAGGGGGAAGAACCCGCACAGAAGGAGCTCTTTCAGGATGGCTACGATCGGAAAAAGATGGTGGAAGAGGCGGTGTTTCGGATGCAGAAACAAGGAAGCGCTGTCGTAAAGGCCAGCCTGCTGAAACAGAAAAACGAAAAAAAGAAGCCCTTTGAACGAAATTAGCTTTCCCAGGTGGAAAGAATTGTCCGGGCCCTGCCAAGATCGTGTTTTTCCAGGGGAGTCAAAAAAGCCCGGAAGGTCAGATCTTGGATAACTTCTCGCAGGATTTTTTTAGCCTCCTCCCGGTCGGAGATGGCTTCGATATCTACAATCCCCTCATAGTAACAATTCTTTAAAAATATATCCTCGCGAGATTCATACGACGAAGCCATGCTCTTCCATTCCCGCTGTCTCCTGGCGATAGTCCAGTCTCTTGCCCAAAGGTGATTTGCCAGTTCGATGTAAAATCCATATCGGACTCCTGGAGCCGCTCCTGAGGCTATTTCTGCCCTGTTGGCTTCCAGGGACTTTCGCCCCAGGGAGACAGCGTAGGCCTTGTTTCCGAAACTCAAAGGAAAACCCGGCAGTACTTGGTACAGGATACCCAGAACATACCAGGTGTCGCCGTGGTCGCCGTACATCCGCACCACCGTTGAAAGGAGATCCCGCACTGTTTTCGCCTGGAACAGGGCGTTCAGAATACCCTTCGCCTGAGCCCACCTGGCCAGGCTGGAAGCCTTCCAGAAATATCCCTGCCAGGCGTCCGGATTGAGACGCAGGGCCTGGTCTGCGTATTCCTCTCCCCGGGAATACCAGGTAAGGAGTTCCTCTGCCGTGGCTCCCTGTTCATACCTTTCATCCCCCGAGTCGAGACTGTGCCTGGCCAAACGCCAGTAGATCGCCCAGGTTTCTGAACTGTAGGCCGGATCGTCCAGGGCTCCCAGGAGCAGTTCAAAAGCTTCCTCATGCCGCCGTTCTGCATAGAGCTCATCGGACCTGGAAAGAGGATCTTCCGCCGCCAGGAAACCCGGGCTTTGGAAAAAGAGAAGAAGTATACAGAAAGGCAAAAGAACCTGTCGAGGGCAATTTAAAATCATGCTCCATGGTAGTTTCGGAAGAAACAACTGTCAAGAGAAGATAACGCGGTGCCTTCTCCTGCACGCATCCCGCCTATCCAAGCCTCCCGTCGACAGGTCCTTCGTCTTGACCAGTCATGATGTTCCGTGAAGAATAGGCCCCGATGATGTGGAATTATTTTCTCCCCGCGGTCTACTCCATGATCCCCCTGTTTCTTATTACCGCCTTGGGATTTTTCCTGGTGCGCCTCAAAAAAATCGGACCCGCTTTTATTCGATCCTTAAGCTACTTCCTCATCAATGTGGCTCTGCCCTGCTGGCTCTTCACAAAGCTTATTCGGACCGGCAGAGAAAACCTTTTTTCATCCCTCCTTTTTCCCGGAGCGGCGTTTTTCATCATTGCCCTGGGGTTTCTTCTGGGTATCATCACGTTTTTCCTGTGGCGGGTCAGGGATAAACAGCGAGCCGCCGGATGGGCCATGGCGGGGCTGGGAAACTCGGGCTATCTTCCTCTGGCCATATCCTCATCCCTGCCGATGGCCTTGCCGGCCATTGCCCCTTTCCTGCCGGAAGAAACCGCGGCCCTGTACATCGGCATGTATCTGGTAATAATGAATCCGCTCCTCTGGACCTTCGGGAACTACCTGGTGGCGGGAGATCTGGGAAAACCACGTTTTGGGGATCTCCTTACCCCCCCGGCTATAAGCGTTCTTGTCGGCGTATTGGTGGTGCTCCTGGACGGAAGCCGCTTCTGGAATGACACATTCTCTCCCTTTTACTACCTGATCAACACCCTGGAAACCCTGGGAGCCATGACACTTCCCACGGTATTGATCTGTCTGGGAGGCAGTATCGGCCAGACCAGCCTGGAAGGCTTCAAATCGGGGGGGAAACAACTGCGCTTCACCGCGGCGGTAATGACGGTAAGACTGCTGCTCATGCCGGGGTTCTTTTTTCTTCTCTATGCCGTCTTTCGCCGTTTTTTTGATCTCCAGCCCGTACAGTACTGGGTCCTCTTCCTGGAAATGGTCACCCCTCCCGCCACCAACCTGGCGGTAATGGCTATTCGCGCCGAAAAAAACGAAGGATTAGTGGCGGAAACCCTCTTGTTTTCCTACCTGGGATATTTTTTGCTCTTTCCCTTCTACCTGGCTCTCTTTCTTTCTCTGCCGCTGTTTCATTGATCCTTACCAGTGTCCAGGCGGTAAATCTCCAGGAGGTCATCGAGGAAATCTGTAAACACCACCAGGTTTCCCCGGGGGGACAGGGCAAGCCCCGTGGGCTGATTTCTGCCCCATACCCAGTCTTCCGGTTCCAGGGTGTCGGCGTCAAGCATGACAACCTTTCCGAACTCCGGCCCCTCCAGCAGATAGGTTTCCGGATTGTTTCTCCCCCGGAGGGATACAAATATGAAAGATCCGTCGGGAGACAGCCTCAGGGTATTGGGGTTGGGCCCCACATAGCGACGCTGAAGCACCTTTCCGGTGACCGGATCCACCAAGAGGACAAGGCCATTGTACATATCCGTAACATACATACGCTTACCGTCTTGATGAAGGACGGTATGCCTGGCCGCTCCCGGCCCCAGGATGATTGTCCTGGTATACCTGAAAGCCTCACAGTCGATTACCGCCACGTTCCCGGTGTCAAACAAGGCCACATAGAGTTCCCTACCGTCGGGAGAAAAGGCCATTCCCCGGGGAGTCCCGCCCACGGGAATAAGGGCCCTGATCCGTCCGGTAGAGGTCTCAAGAAAGGCCACGGTTCCTGAAGCCCAGTTGGAAACACAGCAGATTCCCCCGTCAGGGGAAGGACAAAGAACCTTCGGCCAGAGGCCTCCGGTACTGTAGGCGGCTTTCCAGGCCCAGGAGGTGGTATCAAAGACCTGAATCTTCCCCGTACTCATCTGGCTCACCCACAGTTCTCCCCGATGAGGCAGAAAAATCGATTCCACAAAGCCCTTCTTATCGGCGTCTGCTTCGGGAGGGTTGAGGGTCTTTATAAAACGCAAGGGGTCCGTACCGTAGAGATCTATTCCCGCATCATCCAGGCAGGGAATAACCAGGTACTGCCCGTCGGGACTGAAATCCGCGCTTTTCGGCTGACGGCCCGTGGGAAGCTCCCCGATGAGTCGAAGGCGCGAGTCCTTTCGTTCCAGTTTCTCCTGGAGAAGCATGCCGTCAAAAACGGTCAGGTCAATTTGTTTTTCGACGTACCCCTCGGCGGACAGGGTAATCCGATGCCTCCCCGGTAACAGCGAATAAGCTCGAAATACACCGTTCTCCGCCAACAGTTCCGGGGTACCGAGGGAGGACTGCAGAACCACCTGGGCTGGAAAGAGTTTCGTGAAAACCGTCGGCTCTTCCTCGCAAAAAAGAGTGGCCTCCGCAGCGACTGCAAATAGAAAAGAAAGGAAAAAACGGGATATTTTCATGTGACGACCACGAATAATTGTAGCCAGGAGAATGGAGAAGAGCAAGTAAAAATACCGAAGGAACAGGGAAAAACACTTACGTCTCAGACCATGATTAGGATATGATAGGGTGACATTCTCAACTAAGGATAGTGTCTCTCTACCTGAGAAGGATACTCAACGAAAAGGAAGGGCATCATGTTTATACGGGAAGACGTAAAATGGCATATATCAAAAATCGAAGAGAAAATCATCGGGGCCTTTACCGTTCCATTTATGAAGCTGGGGAACGACGCCGATATCCGGTACCGTAAGGTTCGCCGGATGAAAGACCTGTGGGTTCCTATGCGGGACGGCGTGCGGCTTTCCGCCGATCTGTATATGCCCGGCGACCTCGAGAAAGCCGAAACCATCCTTATCCGCATGCCCTACGGAAAACGAGAACCCTACTGCTGGATGCCGGCTATCGGAAGGTTCTGGGCGAAAAGGGGTTATACCTGCCTGATCCAGGACGTCCGGGGCCGCTTTGCCTCGGAAGGGGAATTCATCCCGTTTATTCATGAAATTGACGATGGTTACGACACTCTGCAGTGGATAACGGAGCAGCCCTGGAGCAACGGCAAGGTCGGCATTGCCGGAGAATCCTACTACGGTTATACCTCCTGGGCGGCCGCCCTGGCCGGGCATCCGGCATTACTGTGCGCGGCTCCTTCCACCACCTCCATGGATATCTACAACAACTGGGTGTACAACAACGGTGCCTTCTGCCTGCAGACCATGGGCATGTGGGGCATCTATATGGACAGCAAAACCTACACCAATGAATATCGGATCGATCTGAACCATTTACCCATCAGGGACATGGACACCAAGGCCGAGACTCCGAGCCGGATCTACCGGCAGTGGATGGAGCATCCGTACCGGGATGCATACTGGGACCGGATCAACCTGGACCGGCGAGCCGGCGAGGTGAAGATCCCCTGTCTGCATATCGGCGGCTGGTATGACGTGTTTCTCCGGTCCACCTATGAAGACTGGAAACTGGTATGTGAACAGGCGGGGACGGAGGAAGCGAAGGAAAACCAGTGGCTCCTCTTAGGTCCCAATGATCATGAGTTCACCACCGATTTCACCCCGAAAGCCGGGATGATCGACCTGGGAAAAGAAGGGATGATGAAACGATGGGATATCATGACCCGTTTTTTCGACCACTGGTTAAAAGACGAGGACAACGGTTTCGAATCCACCCCTCGGGTTGCCTACTTTATCATCGGAGAAAACCGCTGGGAATCTTCCGACACCTGGCCGCCTAAGGGGACGGAGGTTGTTCCCTGGCACCTTTCTTCCGGGGGGCATCTTGTCCGGGGGACGGAGGAACTCACCGATCCGGAGTACGATGAATATACCTACGACCCGGCCGACCCGGTGCGATGGAGCGAGGATATCGATCTATGGTATTTTGCCAGGGAACTGAAAGACCGGCGATCCATGGAAACGCGTCCCGATGTGCTTCTCTATTCAGGTGAACCGCTTCAAAGAAACCTGACCATCACCGGAAATATTAAAGTACTGTTATTTGTCTCATCCGACCGGAAGGACACCGACTTTACCGCCGCCCTGACCGATGTTTTTCCCGACGGGTCCTGTCACCTGGTACAGGAAGGAATTCTCCGGGCGAGGTTCAGGGATGGGGACGGAGGTCCGTTGTTGTTGGAACCGGGAAAGATCTATCCCTTAACAATAGATCTCTGGGCTTCGGCATACACCTTTTTCGCCGGCCACAGGGTACGCTTGGAAGTGTCCAGCAGTAATTTTTCCCGTTTCGACAGAAACACCAACACGGGAAAGGACCCCCTTCAGGACTCCGATCCCCTGCCGGCCCGGCAGAAGGTGTTCCATAGCCGGGAATACCCTTCCGTTCTTCTTCTTCCGGTACGAGGGAAATAACCCCCCCCTGACTTCCCGGCCGTTGGGGGGCTTAATTCTCTTTCAGTATATGCTCATCGTAGAGAGATTCGAACCTCAGCTTGTGGCCTGCCTCTTCGGAGGCAATGCGCAGAAGAAGCTTCTCCGTGTCGGTTCCGGAAACCCGGGAAGCCAGATTCGTATACAGCCGAAAGGAAGCCTCTTCCCGTTTCATAGCCAGAATCAGGATATCCTGGTAATCCATTTCAGCCTCCGGCTTTTCCGGTGTAACCAGGTACTCACTGATTTTCAGGTCCGTCACCTTTTTCGGCTCCAGGTCCCGGAGTTCCTTTTTCTCCAGACCTTCCAGCACGGTAATATGGCCCATCTCCATGGCTTCCAGTTCAAAGAGCATAGTCTTCATACTTTTGAAGCCGGCTTTTTCTTGTAATCCCCGGTAAAAGGCTGCCGCCTCTTTTTCCCGCTCAATGGCAAAGGACAGAATCTCCCGGACTGTGCTATCAGCCATATTGTTCCTTCCTCCCTTTTTTCACCCTTTTATAGGAGAAGCGCATTCCGGATCTCCTCCCTGTCCTGCGCCCCCTGACGCAGGGGAGAACGGCCGGAAGGCTCACTGTATCCCTCGATCCAATACTTCAGGGGAACCGGAATATGAAGATCCACATGGGTGTTGTCCCCGCCCCATCGGATCACTCTTCGGTTATCGTTGCTTTCAAGATTCCCCCCGACATCAAGAATCAGGTCAAAGTCTTCCATGCCACCGCTATTACCAATTTCTTCCGGGGATTCTCTTTCTCCCAGGGATTTCAAGAGGTACCAGGAATTCCGGGCGTTCCAGAAAAGAGTCACTCTGATTTTTTGCCAGGTACTGGCTTCCCCGATGGATTGAATGAGCCGGTTTTCCGTGTCCCGCTCACAGCAGACATGGAGATCCTCCGGATTGATCAAGATGTCCACCATCCGCCGTTCAAACTGGGCGTACTGCAGAGCATCGTCCAGGGATGATAGGTTCGGGAAGACCCGATCCGCCGTACGCTGAACTGCCGGGCCGTTATCTCCTACAACCCAGAGGGTGAAATAACCGGCTTTTTTCATCCGGTAGGCTTCGGTGAAGGCAACGTTATTCGAATCGTAGAGGGTTCCCAGAACCAAGGCTGCCCGGCGTTGCGGATCGATGCCTGTATCTTCGAAGAAATAGTGGGTCTCCAGATTAAATGGTCTTCGCCCGTTCTTTGTCGACAAACTACTTTCCGGTAAGCCGCCCTTTCCGAGATTGTTTAACTCTATCCAACTGGGATTGATGTGCTCAAGGCCGATGGGCCTGACCACACAACCAAGTTCCCCCGCTCGAGCAAGAAAATAATCAATAACCTCCCCGCTCAAGAAAGGAGATATCCGCATAAGGACCTTTTTTGACTCTTTCATATAGGAATCCATCAGTCCGGAGGCTTTCTTCCTCTCCAGGTTTCCATCAGGGGTCGAGCAAATTCCCTTCCCATTGGATTGATTCTGCAAAATGAAAGTGTTCTGGAACCTGCCTCGTTCACAAAGAATACCGCCGTAGGTATCGAAACGTTCGGTAATCCGGGTAAAAAGACTTCCGTGAGAACGGTATTCCACCGGGCAGCTGACGGAGCACATAGGGCAGTAACCGGGAGTAACCTCCTCTTCCAAGGGCACTGTTTTTCCGGAAGGAAATTTTTCCGTCAGGGCACCCACGGGACAGGCGGAGACGCATTGACCGCAGCTTATACAAAGATCCACTTCACCGAAGGGGCTGCCAAAAGACGGTTCGATATGGGAAGCGAATCCCCGTTTCACATAGCCCAGGACCCCCAGCCCCTGGACCTCCTGACAGATCCGGACGCAACGACCGCAAAGGATGCACTTGGAGGGATCGCGGACAATATACGGATGGCTCTTATCCACCGGGTGAACTTGAAAGTCACCCACAAAACGATCAATCCGGGCTTCGTATTCCTGGGCATACTCTTTGAGTTTACATTCATGCACATCCTGACAGCCGCACTCCAGGCAGCGACGGGCTTCGATCAGAGCCTGTTCGTCGGTATACCCCATTTCGATTTCCGAAAATGACCGCCTCCGGCGCTCTAAGGGAATCTTCGGCATTGTTTGTCGGGGGAGTTTCTCTTCATCCTCCAGATCTTCCGCCGTTACCGGCCGCAGATCCGATTTTCTCACCAGGAATTCGGCCTTCCGCTCAACCTGCAGACCGGCAAAGAACATTCCGATAGACGCCGCTGCGTGTTTTCCGCCGGCGATAGCCCGAATGGCAATGTCCGGACCGGTAACCACATCTCCCGCGGCAAAAAGCTTGGGGATCGCCGTCGCTCCGGTTTCCTTGTCACAGACGATGTTGCCCCGTTCATCCACCAGGCCTTCCGCTGTTTTTAAGGAACTCGTGTCGGTATACTGCCCGACGGCGGCGATAACCGTGTCCACCTCCCAGGAAAAATCAGCTCCTTCCACCGGTACAGGACGCCGCCTGCCTGAAGGATCTGGTTCCCCCAGTTCCATGGTGATCAAATGCAGTTCCAGAGGATTGTTTCTCCCCTTGGTGATTTTCGAAGGAGCCGCCAGATAGGTTATACGGATTCCTTCCTCCAGGGCTTCTTCAATCTCCATATCGGAGGCAGGCATTTCCTCCCTGCTCCGTCGATAGAAAATCTGCACATCATCGGCTCCCAGTCGCAAGGAAGTTCTGGCGGCATCAATAGCGGTATTCCCCCCGCCAATAACGGCGACCTTTCGGCCGATCTTCGGATGGTTTCCCTCCGCCACACCCCGTAGCATGTCGATACCCGGCAGGACACCCGGCAGATCCTCCCCGGCGATCCGCATCTCCCGGCTTTGCCAGGCTCCCAGGGCGAGAAGAACAGCATCGTTTTCTTTTAGCAAGGTTTCAAGTTCCAGCTCCGTCCCCAGACACTTACCGCAGATTAAAGAAACACCGAGATCGGTAATAAGGGCAATTTCTTTATCCAGAACATCCTGAGGCAGCCTATAATCCGGTATACCGTACCTGAGCATACCGCCGGCTTTCTCCTGGGCTTCATAGACCGTAACCTCCGTCCCCGCTTGTTTTAAATAGTACGCCGCCGATAAGCCGGCCGGTCCGCCGCCGATGACAGCTACCTTCTTGCCGTTCGAAGGAGCGACTTCCGGCTTCCAGGGATTGCCGGAGAACAAGTCAATGTCGGCGATATACCGCTTGAGATAATCGATCCCCACCGGTTCATCTACTATATTCCGCCGGCATTCATCCTCACAGGGACGGGGGCAAACCCGACCGCAGACCGATGGAAAGGGGTTGTTCTTTTTCACCAGCTTCAGGGCTTCGGCGTTTTTACCATAGGCAATCAGCCCCACATAACCCTGCACGTCGATATTGGATGGACAAGCCAGGGTGCAGGGAGCCTTACAGTCGCCGTAATGGTTGGAGAGGATCAGTTCAAAAGCCAGCTTCCTGGCCTGGCGGACCTCTTCATCATCCGTTACAATCTTCATCCCCGGTCTTACCTGGGTAGCGCAGGAGGGGACGAATCCCTTAGCTCCTTCCACCTTTACCAGACAGACCCAACAGGACCCATAGGGTTCCAGGCGACGGTCATCACAAAGAGTCGGTATATGGAGGCCCTGTTCCCGGGCTGCCTGGAGGATAGTCACTCCCTCGAAAACCGCACATTCTTTCCCGTTGATATGTACCTGAATTAATTTTCTCCCGCCGTTGGTCATCATGCCGGCACCCCCGTAGCGATTTTTACCGCATGGAACCGGCAGCCTTCATAACAAAGACCACACTGAATACAGAGATCCTGATCTATGGAGTGTGGTTTTTTCGCATCACCGCTGGCCGCGTGGGTGGGACAGAACCTCGCGCAAATGGTGCAGCCTCGGCACTCGTTCGGATCGATGACATAACGCACCAGGGCCTTACACTGCATAGCCGGACATTCATGCCGTTCAATGTGGGCGAGGTATTCATCCCGGAAGTACTTCAATGTTGTCAGTACCGGGTTTGGAGCGGTCTGTCCCAAACCGCAGAGGGAAGAAACCTTTACCCGCCGGGCCAGGTCTTCCAATTCATCCAGATCTTCCAGCTTTCCCTTCCCTTGGGTAATCCGCTGGAGGATTTCCATCATTCTTTTTGTGCCGATTCTGCAAAAGGTGCATTTGCCGCAGGATTCGCTCTGAATAAAGCTGAGGAAATAGCGGGCTACATCCACCATGCAGGTGGTTTCATCCATGACCACCATTCCCCCGGAACCCATAATAGCTCCCGTGGCATTGATGGATTCATAGTCCACCGGTGTATCCAGCAATTCCTCGGGGATACAGCCTCCGGAGGGACCTCCCAACTGGACGGCTTTAAACTGTTTGTCTTCCTGGATTCCGCCTCCGATGTCAAAGATAATTTCCCGCAAGGTCATACCCATGGGAACCTCCACCATGCCACCGTACTTGATCTTCCCGGCCAGGGAAAAAACCTTGGTACCTTTGCTCTTTTCTGTTCCGATAGAGGCAAATTTTTTCGCTCCCATGTTTAAAATCCTGGGGACATTGGCCAGGGTTTCCACATTGTTGATGTTTGTGGGATATCCCCAGAGACCTTTCTCCGCTGGATAAGGGGGACGGAGGCGCGGCATCCCTCTTTTTCCCTCGATGGAGGCCATCATGGCGGTTTCCTCACCGCACACAAAGGCACCGGCCCCCTCTTTTATATGGATAAAAAAGGAAAAGCCAGTTCCAAGGATCCGATTGCCCAGGAAATTGCGTTCTTCCGCCTGGCTGAGGGCCTTATTGAGGCGCTTGATGGCTAAAGGATACTCAGCCCGAACATAGATATACCCTTCCCCCGCGCCTATGGCGTAGGCTGCAATGATCATTCCTTCAATAACCGAATGGGGGTCCCCCTCCAGTACCGATCGGTCCATAAACGCCCCGGGGTCACCTTCGTCGGCGTTACACACCATATACTTTCTTTTAGAAGAAGAAGCCGCGATAAAGCTCCATTTCATGCCGGTCGGGAAACCCGCTCCCCCCCGGCCTCGCAGTCCGGAGGTTTTAATCTCTTCCACCACCTGCGCGGGAGTCATGGACTGAAGCACTCTTTTTAAGGCTTCGTATCCTCCCGTGTCGAGATACTCCACGATGGATTCCGGATCGATAATTCCTGAATTAGACAGAACAACCTTTCTTTGCCTGGAAAGATAGGGATAATCTTCAGGAAAGGCGTTTTCCTGATTAAAAACCTTCTCATTACATTCACTGGCAATGAAATCGGTAATTTTCTTTTCACTTACTTCACCGAAGAGTTTTTTCTGCCCATTGTCATATCGAACTTCTATAATCGGTTCTTTATGACAGGCACCAATACATCCGGTTTCACCAACCTTGATATCCATTTTTCCCTGAGCAATGGCAGCGAGGAGAGAATCGTATACTCCTTTCGCTCCGGCGGCAATCCCGCAGGATCCCATACCTACAACAATTTCGGTAACCCTACTCATCCCGTTTCTTCCTTATGGTTTTCAGCAGTTTCGACCAATTGAGTCTCCCTTGTACTTCGTTGTCGATCATCACAACGGGAGCCAGAGAGCAGCAGCCAAGACAGGAAACGCTCTCCACAGTAAAGATTCCGTCCTCCGTGGTTTGCCCTGGTTCAATACCCAATTCTGTTTTTAAGGCTACGTCAATGGCCGCCGCACCATTCACATGGCAGGCCGTGCCATGACATACCTTGATAGTGTACCTTCCTTGCGGTTGGAATCTGAACTGGGTATAGAAGGTAGCGACTCCGTAGATCTCCGCAGGAGAGGAACCGGTAGCCCGGGCGATCTCTTCCATGGCTTCTATCGGAAGGTAGCCATAAATATCCTGCGTCGCCTGGAAAAGGGGAATAATATTACCCTTCCTCTCCCGCCATTCCTTCAGAAGTTTATTGAATCGTTTATCCATAGCGCATCCTTCTAGAGAAAAGGATAATGTTGGTCCAATGCGAAAAGCCTAGCTGCTCAACTGTTGCCAAATAAAAGAAGTAAGTTCTAACAATAAACCGATATGGGGAATTATGGGAAGATGAAAAATACTTACAGAAGCGTTTTTTTTAAAGATGACCAAAAAAATTACATTGATCTGGTCGCTACCAGATTAACTCCCGTTCCACCGATATTCGCCAGCAACACCTGCCCGGTTTCCACCGGCAAGGGGATCTTCATGGAGTAGAGGGTGTCAAGAAGGCTATCAATATGTTCCTTTGGAAGGGGTGCGTCGGTTTTCACCGACACACGACGTACCTCCGTCCCCATTGGAGAGCCTGCCGTCATGCATGTGGCCGTAACAACCCGCTTAGGTGCGAGCACTTCTTCCCTTCCATAGATCTCGCCCCGGGGGCATTGATTGCCTTCAATAGTGATATCCGTTTCATCAGTCCAGGAAGCTTGCAGCCGGCAACCGATGGGGCAGGATATACAAATCAACTGGCGTTCCAAAGCTTCTCTCCTTTCCTGGTTACAGGATACCCGTTTCAAGGGTATTCCCCCTTGAGGATTCAAGAGATGGGATTTCTTCCCTATCCAAGGTAAAACTGACCATTTCAGAAGGTTGTACATGCCGAAGTTTCTTCCGTATAACCTCCCGGCCTTCGATTTTTACCACCAGTTCGGCACCATTTTTAACAACTAAGGGCCGAAGGTAAAACCTGTTGTCGCCATCGGGGTTATACATATTAGGTAGGACATACTTCACATTGGCTCCGGAGACCGTTCTGTATTGACGGCCCGGGGCTACTCCTTTGAGATAATGACAGACTGCTTCTCCACAACGCTGAGATTCCTCAGTAACGAAATCCACCAGGTCATGCACATGAAGCACATTTCCACAGGCGAAAATCCCTTCCACCGATGTCATAAGACGAGAATCTACCAGAGCCCCACCGGTTTCAGGATTAAGATCAACACCGGCTTTTTTTGAGATTTCATTGTCCGGGACCAGGCCTACGGAAAGAAGCAGGGTGTCGCAGTCCAGATCAAAGGAAGCTCTGTTCCCACCTTCCTCCGTCCCCACCGGAGATACCCGGACTCCCTCTACCCGTTCTTTTCCCCAAATTTTCGAGACTACATGGGAAAGATGCAGAGGAATATTGAAATCCGTGAGACATTGCACGATATTTCGGGTCAGCCCGGCTGGATAGGGTTGAATTTCCACTACTCCAAGTACCTCCGTCCCCACCCAGGTCATGCGGCGGGCCATAATGAGACCAATATCTCCGGAACCGACGATGACTATCTTTTTGCCGGGGATATAACCGTCAATATTAACCAGCCTTTGGGCCAGACCGGCGGTAAAGATCCCCGAAGGCCTGGTGCCGGGGGTACCGATATTCCCGCGATTCCGCTCCCGGCAGCCCATGGCCAGCACAATGGAACGACAGGAAAAATGGAGCAGCCCATAGACGGATGAGTACCCGTAAAAGCTCTTCATCGATCCTGTATCTTCTATATCCATTACCGTCGTCTCAAGATAGACATCCAGGCCTTTATCCTTCACCGCTTGAATAAACCGTTCGGCATATTCAGGCCCCGTCAATTCCTCCTTAAAGTGGTGGAGCCCGAACCCGTTGTGGATGCATTGATTGAGGATGCCACCCAAGGCTGTCTCGCGTTCCACTATAGCGCAGGAATAACCCGCTTCGGCGATTCTGCACGCGGCGGCCATACCAGCCGATCCTCCGCCGATAATGACGGAGTCATATTTTTTCTCCGTCATTCCTTTCCTCCGGTTCTCGAGAAAATTTGAAATTCTCCAACCCGGCCGGTAATTTCCCAGGACCCGGCACCTCGCTTTGTTATTTCATCCACGGAAAGACCGGTCTCCCTCTGAATTATTTTTAGTATTTTATAGGTACAAAACCCACCCTGGCAGCGACCCATCTGGGCACGGGTATAAAATTTGATACCATCTAAGGTTGTATGGCCTTTTTTTATGGCTTCTACTATTTCAGCCTCTGAAATTGATTCACAGCGGCAAACAATATTTCCATAAGACGGATTTTTTTCTATCAGTTTTTCCGCTGTAAAGGGATCAACTTCCCTAATTCTGGGAAGCGGATCGATAGCGGGGTCGTAATTCGGCTTTTCTTCAAGAATCAATCCTGCTTTTTTCAGGAGATCCTTTACATATTCGCCAATGGCCGGAGCAGCAGTGAGCCCCGGAGATTGGATGCCCGCCGCCTGAACAAGTTTGGGGCACTTCGTCGATATGGCGATATAAAAATCATTGCCTTCAAGGGCGGGTCTCAGCCCCACAAAAGCCGTAATAATATCCCGCTCTGAAACCGAAGGCACCAATCGTCTGGCGGAATAGAAAACCTTTTCAAAGTTATCCCCCGTGGTTGCCAGATCCTCCTTATCCTCAATTTCCTCTGCCGTAGGGCCGACCATCGTTGTTCCTTCCACTGTCGGAATAACCAACATTCCCTTGGAGTTTGGACTGGGAACAGGAAAGATCACTCGGCTCGTAAAAGCCGCGGCATTCCGATCCATCAGGTATTCCTCTCCTTTTCTCGGGGAAATGGTAAACTCCTCCGCCTTAAAAAGTTTCGATATCTCATCAGCCCGGAGCCCGGCGGCATTCACCGCATATCTACTGGTAACAGTTTCACCATTAACGGAAGAAATATGGAATCTTTCTCCCGTTATATCTACTCCATTAACCTTAAACTTGGTTTTCAGTTCTACGCCATTCTTTACAGCAGACTCGACTAAGGAAAAAACAAGACGGTAGGGTTCGACTATACCTCCGGAGGGTGCATGGAGCCCACCAACCACATCCCGGTTGAGTTTAGGCTCTAAAGAAAGCATCCTTTCCCGGTTACAGAGTTCGATACCGATGCTTCCGTTCTGCACACCCTGCATATAGAGCTTTTCTACAGTTTTCATTTCCTCGAAGGAAAGAGCTGCCACGAGAATACCGCATCGACGAAAGGGGAAATGCAGGTCCCTCTGCAGGGCATCGAACATTATATTCCCCTGGATTTCCAAGCGAGACTTCAACGTGGATGCACCATGATGAAAACCACCGTGAATAATCCCGGAATTGGCTTTGGATACTCCGAAGGAGACGTCACATTCTTTCTCTAAAAGAACAACCCGCAGCTTGTATGCGGAAAGGCGCCTCGCAATAGAAGCCCCGGTGACTCCCGCACCGATTATGGCGACATCATAAACACTACTCATGTTATAAGAGCACCTCCGTCCCCAAAGAATGCTTTCTCAGCAAAGGCATCTTTAAAAGAGTAAAACGATTTTATCCGGATATTATGGGTAAGGCAAGCCTACTACATAAAATGATTCAGACTAAAAGTTAAGAAAGTATTTTAAAGATTAAACAATGGTCCAATTTATCATGGAGCTAATTCTATAGAGAAAGAGACTTACATCACTTCTTCAGTCAGGAAAAAGAAAAAGTCGTTAAAATCATAATTACTGATTAACATCTAATAAAAAAAGACCATATTGTGAAATCTGATCAGGTGGTTCTAAAAGCTCATATACATTTTCCTGGATAAATCTTATTCCATTATATGTATATTCGAAACAATATTGTACTAAACCAGCTCGAACGGGATTTAGGGCGATATATAAGAAAGTATTAAGTAACTGATAATAACCTTCAGTAATCGTACTTCTGAACCGATCATACCACACATGCCCATGAATCTCATATATTTTATTAAATTGAATTGCAAAAACACTAAGTATCCATTGCATTATTTTAGAAAGGCTTTCCTTTTTACCCGGTCTAATCATGAGATGGACATGGTTACTCATGATGCAAAAATTTCTAATTTTAAAATCATACTTTTTTTTCGCTCTTTGAAGCACGTGAAGGAAAAGCTCCTTCACGTGATCCGACTCTAAGATAAACTCCTGCCTATTAGCTCGCGCAGTAACGTGATACTCTGCGCCTGGCATTGTTCGTCTCGGGTATCTCATACTGGATATATACGTTGTTATAAGGCTGTTTGCTTCAAAAATAATAAATTTCGATATGTAATCCTCCGTCCCCCTAATAGACAGCTTCTTTACTTTTCTGTTACAAAAGAAATATGGCCATGGATAAAGCAAGACATTCTATTTTTCAATTTTCTTCAAATCATCCAAAGCTTATTATTATAATCACCTTGCTACTAACGGTCTTTTTCGCCTTTTTTGCCCTTCGTATTAATATTAATGCTGATTATGCCAGCCTCCTGCCGGAAGACACCCTGGTAAATCAGCAAATAAAAGAGTTCAGTGGCGATAAACCTGAATCGGAACTCTTTGTCCTGGCAATAAAAGGGGAAAACCTCTTTACAAAAACGATTCTATCTAGTTTAAACGATACTATTAATACCTTGGGGGACCTCCCGGAAGTTCAATCTGTCATTTCACCCTTCAATTTCGTCATCTTTGAACGATCCCCCAGCGGGAGGCTGATCATTGGGAAAACTTTTAATAAATCAGATTCTTTGGGGACGGAGGAAGGAGTTACAGCCTTTACTTCCAGATTGTTTGACTCCTCCTTCGCCGAGAACCTGGTAGTCTCTAAAGATCGTAAAATGCTCAATGCCTTCTTTTTCCTGGAACGCAGTGATGAGTATGGTGCCTTCCTTTCGGAGGTGAATAAAGTATCTAAAAACCTTTCCGAGATCGGAGTTTCCGTTCATACCAGCGGTCTGGTTGTTTTGAACGAAAGAACCCGCTTTTATATCACCCGGGATGTCTCGATTCTAATCATTCTGGCAATAATGATTGTCATCGCGTTCTACTTTCTTACTTTTCGTACCGGTAAAGCGGTATTCATGCCAATTTTCGTAGTACTCTTCGGTACCGTTTGGTCCATAGGGTTTATGAGCCTCATGAACTACTCTTTAACCCTCATCAGCATTGTTGCTCCGCCTTTAATTCTTATCTTTGGGAATGAATACGCTATCTACGTCATGAGTGAATATTACCGCCTTGTAGGACATCATAACGAACACTCTGCTTTCATGGGGACGGAGGTTATACCTACCACTACAAAAAACGTCACCAAACCTATCATTCTCGCCTTTATTACCACAGTCATTGGGTTTTTAAGCCTCTATGTCACGGACATAAAACAAACCCAGGAGTTTGCCCTGGTTGCCAGTTTCGGTTCTCTATCCTGCGGGGTTATCTCTCTCTTCTTTCTGCCGGCTCTTCTGTCATTGGCACCCCTTGGCGAGAAAAAAGATGCGTCTCTAAGGGGATACAATCCTGTAATTAAAAGGCTATCCGCTTTAGCATCAAACCACCCTCGCGCTGTTCTGCTTGTTATGCCTGTTTTTATTCTAGCCTTTGCCTTTTCCCTCCAATTCCTTCAGTTCAATACCGATTCAATCAATTATTTTCCTAAGAAGGATCCGGCCATTAAGGACATGTATGTGCTGACCGAAGCAATTGGAGGGTTCGATGAAATAAACGTTACCTTTCTTGCCCCCGAAGGTACTAAAGGGTACTTCAACGACCCAATATTATTAGAAAAGCTTTTAAAACTCGAGAAGGATCTGAAAGCTCATCCGGATGTGTGCTATGCCCTGTCTTTCCCCTCCTATCTTGAAGAGATCCATAGGGTTATGGGGAGTCCTCCGGATACTCAGTTCTCCCGGGGTCTTGTCCTTCTGCTTACACGGCTGCTTAAAGCAGCCGCAGCCGATGAAAGCATGGGCGGGGCTCTGGATATCCTCTTTAACGAAGATTTTACCCGTCTTACCCTGAACATGAGGATTTATAATAGTACAACCGGTCACTTTATAGACGAATATCGATTCAGGGAGTTTCTCTCCTTTCTGAAAGACACCTTAAAGGAACATGGTTTTCAAGAGGATGATGCCGTTATCTGGGGAGAGATCATGCGCAATCTTCATCTGGCGGACTCCCTCCGGGGTTATCTGCTGATATCGATGGTGATATCCCTCGGGTTAATCCTTATTATTACTTCCGTCACGTTTCGTTCAGTTCTCTACGGCCTGTACGCGGTCCTCCCTTTAGCCCTGGGTCTAATGCTCAATTTTGTCCTGATGGCCCTCTTCAAGATACCCCTGGATATGACTACCATTATGGTCTCGAATGTTACCATCGGTGTGGGTATAGATAACGCGTTTTACCTGGTGGTGCAGTACCGCAGATCACTGCAAAACAACCATAAATCCTTCTCTGTTTTGATTCATGAAACCCTGGAGGTCATTCTGCGGCCCACGGTACTGTCGACTCTTTCCATTGCCCTGGGATTGATGGTTTTTCTCCTGGCGGCTTTCAAACCTATTGTTTATTTCGGTATGCTGGTCATTTTTTCTCTCACCGCCACGGCGGCCTGTACATTAATTGTGCTTCCGGCGATATTGTATTTCGACTCAATAAAAAGAAAGGTTACGCCTAAATAAAAATCACATTTTTATTTTTTTCTATACTCCGGGAACATCTTTTTTGCTTCTTCTGAGAGTTTATATATCCGTTGTAACAACTTGTCCGCCAGAGATTGGCATTCGTTAAAAGATGATGTGTCTGTAAAACTGTCTTTAATAGACAGCGGCTCGCCGAAAACTACGCCATAAGGTGCCCTAAAACGGGGAATGGGAGCAATATCAAAATATTTACGCCCTTGATAATTATAATTGACCCGTTGCTGCTTCACCTTATCCTGAGGAATCCATACTCCCACAGGAACAATAGGAACATTTGCTTCTAACGCCAGACGGATCACCCCTTTTTTCCCTCGCACATCCTCATCAGGACTTGTCCTACCCCCTTCGGGAGATATTAACACCGAACGGCCCATATTCAGGATCTGAAGCGCATCATGAATCGATTCCTCAACCCTGCTTTTATCAATATTGAACAATTTGATCTGATTTGCTGTTGAAAAAATAAACCTGGGCAAAGGAAATGACCATATTTGTTCTTCCACCATCACTGATAAATACCGCGTCGCACGATGAATTAAAAGGGGAAAGGCATCCCAGACGGTAGGATGATTGACTGCAAAAATTCGGGGTCCTTCCGGTAAGGGATGAGTAAACCGATATCTTAGCTTCAGATACATTCTCATGTATGCCGAGAGAAAAATGCCCCAGAAACCGTACCACCAGTTAGAATACATCTTCATAGTTAAAACCCTAATTTTTCCTTGCTATTGTAGAAAAATTATAAAAGAACCTCAACCCGCTATCGCTCTTAACCTTATATCCAGTTCGATAAGAACCATATACACTAGTCTACTATAACGATAGAATAAAGGGGTAAACTTTAACCACTAAGACTACTCGGAAACCCACCCCATCGCCCGCTCTACCGCTTTATTCCAAAGGGACAGTTTCTCTTCCCGGATCTCCTTGCTCATGAAGGAAGTCCAGTGTTTATCCTCCTCCCAGTGGCGGGATAGTTCCTCCAGATCTTTCCAGAAGCCCACGGTCAGCCCGGCGGCGTAAGCGGCTCCCAAAGCTGTGGTTTCGGTAACCTTGGGGCGGATTACCGGGATATCCAGGATATCCGCCTGGAACTGCATAAGAAGCTCGTTTACCACCATACCGCCGTCCACTTTCATTCCCCGGGAAACGATACCGGAGTCCTTTTCCATAGCCTGGACGATTTCCCGGGTTTGAAAGGCCGTGGCTTCCAGTACCGCCCGGGCGACGTGACCCGCCTTGGCGTAACCGGTAAGGCCGGTGATAACCCCCCGGGCGTCGCTTCGCCAATGGGGAGCGAAAAGACCTGAAAAAGCAGGGACGAAATAGACCCCCCCCGAATCTTCCACCGAAGAAGCCAGGGTTTCGATCTCCGACGACGACTGTATAAGCCCCATATTGTCTCTCAGCCACTGTACCAACGATCCGGCTACGGCAATGGAGCCTTCCAGGGCGTAAACGACTTCCTCCGTCCCCCGGCGGTAGGCTACCGTGGTCAGGAGCCCGTATTTGGAATGTACCAGGTCGGTCCCGGTATTCTGCAGTAAGAAGCATCCGGTACCGTAGGTGTTCTTGGATGATCCCGGTTCAAAACAGGCTTGTCCGAAGAGAGCGGCCTGCTGATCCCCCAGGATACCCGCCACCGGCACCTCCGTCCCCAAGGGACCGGCTTTATCGGTGTATCCGTAGGGTTCGGTGGGGACGGAGGATAGTATTTCCGGCAGAATCTGCCGGGGAACACGGAATACTTCCAGAAGTTCATCGTCCCAGGCGAGGGTTTTCAGGTCCATCAACATGGTCCGGGAAGCGTTGGTCACATCGATGCCGTGCACACCCCCCTTCGGACCTCCGGTAAGGTTCCACAGGAGCCATGAGTCGATGGTACCAAAGAGGACATCGCCTTTTTCAGCGGATCTACGTAATCCTTCCACGTTATCCAGGAGCCAGGCGATCTTGGAGGCGGAAAAGTAGGTGGCCAGGGGCAACCCGGTCTTATCGCGGAAACGGTTCGCCCCTCCGTCGGCCGTCAGGCGGTTGATCATCTCCGTTGTCCGGGTATCCTGCCAGACCAGAGCCCGGGCGCAGGGTTTGCCGGTACGGCGGTCCCAGAGGACGGTGGTCTCCCGCTGGTTTGTTATTCCCAAGGCGGCCAGTTGTCCGGCCGATATCCCCGACTTCTGCAGGGTCTCCCGGATTACCCGGGAGGTGTTGTTTATAATCTCTTCCGGGTCATGCTCGACCCAGCCTGGCTTGGGGTAATACTGCTTATGTTCCACTTGAGTCCAGGATGCAGGACTTCCGGTTTCATCGAAAAGAATAAATCTGGTGCTGGTAGTTCCCTGATCCAGGGCTCCGATATACTGTCGCATCGTATTTCTCCAATTGTTGTTTTGAGCTATTATAGGTCTTTCCGGGAAACTTGTATACTTTTTTCTAGGACAGGAAGGGGTATAAAAGATCCATTAAGGGGTTCTTCTCATCTATGCTCCGATATCCGTTTTCAAGAAGCTCCAGGGGGACGAGAAGATTATGAACCACCCGCAGGTCCTCTTCATACTTTCCCAGAATAAGTTCGTCACAGAGGGCCTGGCCGTCGTTAAGGTCTCTCAGGCGAAGATATCGCTCCTTCTGGCCAGGAGCATTGTCATTTTTACGAAAATATTCCCGCGGATAATTCATCCTTCCCCCTGTTTAAATAAACGGCATGACCGGAGGGAAGTATTACACTCTTTTCTTCTTTCCTGTATGATATACTCCATGTATAGATCTTAAGAGGTTGAACCATGGCATCACCGAAGGAACAAGGTTTAAATAAAAAACTTCTGAACGGACTGACCGGAAAACCCCGCTCGGTAGCGGACCTGCTCATTCACGACCAGGAAGTCCGCTACCTGCAGGATTACGCTAATACCGTTTCCATTAAAAGACTTCACTTTAACGATCACGGCCCGGTTCATATGAGGAAGGTGGCCCTCAATACATGCCGCATGGTCGATCTTCTCCGAAACGCAGGGATCCCCTCTTCCCTGGAACATGAAGAGGTCGGCACCTGGGAAGACAGTCTCTCAGCGATAATCCTTGCGGCCTTTCTCCATGACTGCGGCATGTCGGTGGGTCGGGAAGACCACGAGGTGTCATCCGTTATGTTAGGCTTACCCATCGCGAAACGGGTGCTCCAATCCGTCTACCCTGAAGATCCGGAAAAGGTGGTTATTCTCACATCCCTGTTCATGGAATGCGTTCTGGGACATATGGCCGGCAGGAAAATCCACTCCCTCGAGGCGGGTATTCTTCTTATCGCCGACGGCTGTGACATGGAGAAGGGGCGGGCTCGAATACCGATGATGATGGATACGGAATCGAGGGTGGGAGATATCCATAAATATTCGGCTAACGCCATTGAATCGGTAACCCTGTCGGCGGGTAAAACGAAACCCATCCGCATCACCGTCGTAATGAATGAATCGGTGGGGTTCTTTCAGATCGAGGAAGTTCTCCTGCAGAAGGTTAACATGAGTCCCGCCAAGGGGTATATCGAATTGGAAGCGGGGGTTACCGGGGGATCGGTAAAGCGGTATCTTTAGACGCTTCCAAAGCTCCTTCTGACTTTCGGAATTCCTTATACAGCATAAAAGCCGTGATAACCGCGGCCAGGGTATCCGAAACGGGGCCGGTGAGCCAGATACCCTTTAATCCCAGAAAACGGGGCAGGATCAGAAGTGCCGGCACGAGGATGAGAACCTGTCGGGACAGGCTGAGAAACATGGCCTTCTTTGCCTTGCCCAGGGCCTGAAAATAGCCGGACCCCACAATCTGGAACCCGACCACCGGCAAAGCCGATAAGAACACCCGCATCCCCTCCACTCCCATACGAAGGAGTTCCGGATCCTTCCGGTTAAAGAGACCCAGGATAGCCCTGGGGAATCCCATGATGAAGGCGAATCCCACCAGAACGACGGCGGTGGCAGCCACCGCCGCCAGCCGGACGGCCTGTCGAACGCGATGGTGAAAACCCGCGCCGTGGTTGTACCCGATGATCGGCTGTGCCCCCTGGTTAATGCCGAAAATCGGCATAAGCACCACCATGGTGACACTGTTCATAATGCCGAAAACCGATATGGCGGTATCCCCGCCGAAGGCAAGAAGTTTTGTATTGAAGAGAGCCACAATAACACTGGCAGCCAGCTGCATGGCAAAGGGGGCCATTCCCACGGCGATGATCCGTCGAATCAGAGAAGGTTTCAGCCGCATCATTTCAGGCTGTAACCGGTTGGCGGTGCGCCTGCCGAGAAAGTAGGCTAAAACCCACAGAGAAGATACTCCTTGGGCGATGATGGTGGCCAGGGCTGCTCCCCGGATTCCCAGATCGAAGACAAAGATAAACAGGGGGTCCAGGATGATATTCATGACGGCGCCGATCATCATGGTCGCCATGGCGGTTTTTGGACTTCCCTCGGCTCTGATGAAGTTATTCATTCCAAAACCGATGGATTGCAGGGGAATCCCCAGAAGAATTATTGAAAGATACTGCTTGGCATAGGGAAGGGAGGCCTCACTGGCTCCGAAGATTCGCAACAGGGGTTCGAGAAAAAGCATCGTCAAGACTGA
>JAFGDJ010000070.1 GCA_016932135.1 Spirochaetales bacterium
GAGGCGTTAGGAGCCCTTTTTTCTCCAATTTTTCTTGGCATGATTTATGCTTTTAGTGACTGATAAGCACACATTGCGAAAAAAGGAGCAGTCTATGTCGGAAGAAAAAAAATCGGGAATTATTGAGCATATTGCTCTTGAGCAGGTCCCGGCGGATCAAAGAAAATCCTGGGTCAGTATTGCCCTTATCTGGGCCGGCGCGATCATCTGTGTTCCCTCCCTGATGGTGGGAGGAGCCATTGTAACGGGTATGCCTCTCGGGCTGGGTATTCTGGCGGGAATAACGGGATACATTATCGTTGTGTTGTTCATGACCTTTCAGGGCATGCAGGGAGTGGACCTGGGACGTCCCACCGTGGTGAACGCCGAATCCGCCTTCGGAACCAGGGGCGCGGGGTTCGTCATTTCCTTTATTCTTGGGGTCTCGGTCATGGGGTGGTTCGGTGTGCAGACCAGTGTTACGGGAGCTTCCTTTTCCGGCTTTCTGGGACAGATGGGCGTCACTTTTCCCGTGTGGCTTTCTTCGGCCATCTGGGGTGTGATTATGCTTACCACCGCCATTCTGGGATACAAAGCCCTTTCCTACCTCAATTACATCGCCGTACCGGCTCTGATTCTTCTGGCGGTGTACGGAACGGTCATCGCGCTGAAAAAATTCGGTGTGGAAGGCCTCGCCTCCCACGCTCCGGCGGCCTCCATGACCTTTTTTCAGGGTGTTGCCGTTTCCATCGGGGCCTTTGCCGTCGGCGGTGTCATCGCCGGTGATTACTCCAGATACGCCCGGAACCGCAAGGGAGCTGTTCTGTCATCGGTCTTTGGAGTCATCCCCCTGGGGAGCGCCCTGCTTATCGCCGGTGCTATCATGTCGGTGGTCGCGGGAACCTACGACATCACCCAGGTGGTCAGTTCCCTGGGATTCCCCGTTATCGGTTTTATCATTCTGATCCTGGCCACCTGGACCACCAATACGGTGAATGCCTATTCGGGCGGGTTGGCCTTAACCAACATGTTCAGACTGCCCGGTGAAAAAAGAGCCCTGGCCACTGCCGTGGCGGGTGGAATCGGTACCTTGCTGGCGATCTTCGGGATTATCAATCATTTCATTTCCTTTCTCAGTATTTTAACCGCCGGAATCACCCCCATCGCCGGTGTCATGATCGCGGACTACTGGATCAGGAAAAAAGGAAAAGCTGAAGCCTGGGCTCCCTATCCCGGCGTCAACTGGAGCGGGATCATCGCCTGGGTCGCCGGAACCCTGGTCGGTCTTTTTGTGAAATGGGGAAGCCAGGCTTTGAACGCTATCGTGGTAGCGGGAGTGTTGTTTCTTCTCTTATCACCGGTCTTGTCGAAAAAGGAAGCGGCTCGGAATATCGCCTGAGGGACCATGAAAACCGGTTGTAGCGCTGGTATTACAACAAAAGGAAGAGAATCATGAGATTATTAGATGAGCAGGCCATTGAGCACATTGCCCTGGGAGCGTCGCTCCTGGGAACCGGCGGGGGAGGAGACCCCCATGTGGGTAAGCTTATGGCTTTGAACGCGATCAGAAAACACGGACCGGTTAAACTGGTATCGCCTTCGGAATTGCCGGACGACGCGCTGATTGTGCCGTCCGCCATGATGGGAGCCCCCATCGTTATTATCGAAAAAATTCCCAACGGCCAGGAATTTATCACCGCCTTTCAAGGGCTGGAAGGTATTCTGAACAAGAAAGTCTACGCCACCATTCCTATTGAAGCGGGGGGAGTAAACTCCATGATTCCCATTGCCGTGGCCGCCCAGTTGGGTATCCCCCTGGTTGACGCCGACGGTATGGGCCGGGCTTTTCCGGAGCTACAGATGGTCACCTACCATCTGGACGGCATTCCCGCCAGTCCCATGGTGATTGTCGACGAAAAGGGAAACCGGGTTATTCTGAATACCATAACAAACAACTGGGCTGAAGAAATCGCCCGGGTCTGCACGGTAACCATGGGGGCCAGCGTCATGATAAGCCTCTACTCCATGACGGGCAGGCAAGTGAAAGATTCTGGTATTTCGGGCATCATGACCTTTTCCGAGCTTATCGGGAAAGCCATAACCAATGCACGAAAAACCAATACCGATCCTCTGGAGGATCTTCTCGACATTACCAAGGGTTATAAGCTCTTTCAGGGCAAGATAACCGACGTCAGCCGGAATATCAGCGGGGGTTTCAATCGAGGTCTCTGTGCCATCAGCGGGCTGGATGAGTATACGGAACAATCCATGGAAATCGCCTTTCAGAACGAAAACCTTATCGCGTCGAAGGACGGTACGGTCGTAGCGTCGGTGCCGGATCTCATCTGTATCATCGACGTGGACACCTTAATTCCGGTGACCACGGAGACGCTGAAATTCGGGCGCCGCGTGGTAGTTCTCGGCATACCCTGTGTGAGTAAATGGAGAACCCCCAAGGGGATCGAAACAGTGGGCCCCCGTTACTTCGGGTATGACATCGACTATACACCCATTGAAAAACTCGCGGCGAAACAGGAGGGCTGAAGATGGAATACAGAATTGGAATCGATGTGGGTGGAACCAATACCGACGCGGTAGTTGTAGATAATTCAGGCGCCATTGTGGCGTCGATAAAATGCCCGACTACCACCGATGTGTTCGGCGGAATCAATGCCGCCCTTCACGGCGTTCTTGAGCAGCTGAATGTAAAGAAAGAAGCTATTACCTATGCCATGCTGGGGACCACCCATTCCACCAATGCCATCGTAACAAGGAAAGACCTCCTGAAAGTCGGCGTTATCCGGATCGGGAAACCCGCGGGCATGGCTATTCAGCCTATGATCGACTGGCCGGGAGATCTGGTGACCACCGTGAGTAATCAGGTGTTCCATGTGGCGGGAGGGCATGAATTCAACGGGAAGGAAATCTTCCCCCTGGACGAAGAGGCTCTGAAAGAGGCTTTTAAAGCCATGAAAGGCCGGGTGGAAGCCGTGGCTGTCACGTCGATATTTTCACCGGTATCCTTTGCCCACGAAGACAGAGCGGCTGCCTTGGCGCACGAAATTCTGGGAGATCAAATCCCCGTTACCCTGTCCCATGAAATAGCCTCCATCGGATTGCTGGAACGGGAAAACGCCGCGATTCTCAACGCGGCTTTAAATAAGGTCGCTCGAACCACCGCCCTGGGCTTTAAAAAGGCCCTGGAAAACGAGGGGGTTCGTTCGGCCAAGGTGTACCTTTGTCAGAATGACGGTACCCTTATGAATATCGACTACTCCATTGACTATCCTATTCTCACCATTGCCTGCGGCCCCACCAACAGTATCCGCGGTGCATCGTTTTTAAGCGGCTGTGACAACGCCCTGGTGCTGGACGTGGGCGGCACCACCAGCGACGTGGGGGTGATACGGCAGGGGTTTCCCCGGGAATCTTCCATAGCGGTGGAAATAGGCGGTGTGCGTACCAATTTCCGCATGCCGGACCTGCATTCCCTGGGGCTCGGCGGGGGGAGCCTGGTAAAAGTGAACGGAAGTCATGTAAGCGTGGGACCGGAAAGCGTGGGATACCGCATTACGGAAGAAGCCCTGGTATTCGGCGGCTCCACCCTTACCGCCACGGACATCGCCGTGCGTCTTGGATTGGCCGATCTGGGTGATTCCTCCAAGGTGGCCCATATTCCCATGGAGACCGCGAAAGAAGCCCACACAGTCATGATGGATATGGTGCAGAAGGGCATCGATTCGATGAAGCTGACGAAAGATCCGGTTCCCCTGGTTCTGGTGGGGGGCGGAAGTCTTCTGGTGGGGAACACCATCGAAGGGGCATCGGAGATCCTGCGGCCCGAAAACTTTTCCGTGGCCAACGCCCTGGGGGCGGCCATCGCCCAGGTCAGCGGACAGATTGAACGGGTATATTCCTTGGACAGCATTTCCCGGGAAAAGGCCATGGAAGACGCCAAAAACATTGCCACTGAAGAAGCGGTAAAAGCCGGAGCGGCGCCGGAGACGGTGCAAATTGTCGAGGTAGATGACATTCCGCTGGCCTATCTGCCCGGTAACGCCACCCGGATCCGGGTGAAGGCCGTGGGGGACCTGAAGCGCTAACCGACCACCCTTGCGGAAGCATGATATAAGGACTTTGGAGCGACGAAACGTCGCTTCAAAGTCCTGACTTTCCTTTTTTCTGCTTACCCTCTTGAATCCGGGTTAATATGACAGGAAACCTTCATAATCGTTACTAGGACTTTGATATGGATTACAGCGGTGAATTTGAAACTGACTCCACTGTCCCTTTGTATGGAAGGGGTTAATGAAATCCGGTGCGGTTCAGATGCCCTTTCCAAGGTATGTTCTGAATCCCCGGTGCCTGCAGATCGCCGTGATATTTTCCCCGGTGGATAGGGCTAACATGACCACCGCGACGTTCCATATAATTCCTTCGGCCATAAACTTTATATCTGTCATGAAAACGGTCGGCCACGACTCGATGCTTATGATTACTAGGAGTATATAGCCTAGCGTGCCGTTATATCGGCCAAGACGAGTATAGGTTTGCCCCTGGGTTATATAACTGTAACCCGCCCAGGAAGAAAAGGAAAGGACCATCAAAACGGCCAGACCAAGGTACCTCGTTTCCGAAAGTCCGGCCGCGACGGAGGCGGTGAACAGAACCATGGTATCGCATGACGCGTCAAGAAGAGCTCCTTGAGGGCATGCAGTCCCCGTCTTTCGGGCTACCGGTCCGTCGACAATATCGGTCAGAATGATGGCGGCCATAACCGGCAGAGCCCAAAGGCTTCCGGCTAAGTGACTTAGAATCCAGGGGACGATCAGGAAAAGGCGGGAAAGGCTTAATGCATCAGCCGGATGCCGTCTCATTCCTGCCCCAACGTTCCCAGCGCCGTATCCACGGCGTTTACCAATCCGCTGACCAGAGCTTTCAATTTATGTTTCCCGGTACCCATCCTTATCTTTATCGATCCGGTAAGGGAAATGCCCGATTGTCCCAGGAGGGTTGTAAGATTCGGGAGGTCGTAGGATTCATAGAATTTCGGAAATAATCCGGTGAGCACGGCGAAAACGGGTATCGAAAGGTGCGGGTTGGCGGAAATAAAGGCTTTGACCGGCGGAAGGACCTCCGCTCCGTGTACCGGCGACCCCAGGATCAGGGCCTGGTACCGGCTTTGGGCCAGGAGGAGTTCCGGTCCCGCCGTCATGATTTCGACAAGGTAACCCCGTGCCTTCAGCTCATCGGCCAGAATTTTTACCGTTTTAGCCGGAAAGGGAGATCCGCCAGGGTCGTAGACAACAGCGATAGTACCTGTGGATTCTCCGATTTCCGAAGCGGCTGCATCGTGTTGAGCATGGATGTCGCCGGTGAACTGACAACCCATACTGAACAGAAATATCGCGGGAAACAAACCAAGTATTTTATACATACGCGTCTCCTTAAGCTTGGAAAATAATACCTCCTCCGGGACTCGGATACTATGATAATTCACGCCTTTAGGGGGACGTTTGATGCAAAAGAAGGGGGAATTTATCGGCCCTTCAGGGTTTCCCGATACTCCCTTGGTGTGGTTCCCATCCATTTCTTGAAGGCTTTTCTAAAAACACTGGGTTCGGAAAAGCCAAGAAGAGCCGTGATATCCTCTACGGTATACTGATCTTTCAGATATTTTTTTGCCAGGTTCATACGAATATTCTCCATAAGGCGGCTGAACTGTTCTCCTTCCTCATGCAAACGATTCTGAAGGGTACGAACACTCATGGACAATTCTCCTGCAACGCTCCTTAAGGAGAACCTTTTATCGGTCAGATGCTCGAGGATTACCCGGGTCACTTCTCCGGTCGTTTTTTTATTCTCTTCTATTTTTGTCAGCAGTTCCCTGGCGTATCCCTCACATAGCTCAAGGAGATCCGGATTTGGTTGCAGTATTGGAATTCCAGCGAGGCGGTTTTCCAGGGTTATATAGTTATATTTTTGGCAGAACAACACCGGGCAGCCGAACACGCGTTCATATTCCGCCATGGCCTCCGGTGCCGCACTGGAAAAACCCACTTCCAGGGGATTGATTCTGCGACCGGTGAGTTTCCGCATCAGGACGACCTGGGTAGAGAAAGCCGCCTCAAAACAATGGCGTGAAAACTTCGGAGCGTATTTCGGCGTTGTCATAATGATAGTACTTTTATTGAAACCAGGCTTGAATAGCGGTTTCATGAGGCTTCCGATGATCCTGTAGTAATGGGCTCCCTTCATTAAGGCTTCACCGAGGGTTGAGCTGTTCATCATCACATAGCCGAGGATCGAGTAATTACCCGGTTCAGCCAGCTCTCCCATGTGCAGGCCGAAATACGGATCTCCGGAGATTCGAGCCGCTTCGTCTTCAATGGCTATATAGGTTTCCAGTGCCAGATGATCATCCGGCGATCTGAGTATCCCGGGATCAACGCCAATGGAACGGAATAATCCATGGGCGTCTATTTTAAGAAAATTGAGATAACGCATTAATTGAGACAGAACCGCTATCGATACGGTGAGTGAAGAAAGATGGGAGTCCTTGTTCACCGGAAAAGTATAACAAGAACTACTCTACCTGACAATTACCTGGGTAGTTTTACCAAACCGCTCTGGGGGCGGGATAGAAACGGTGATTGAAGCCGAGATGGAATAATGACTCCCTGCTGTATCTATGCTATAACGAAGAAAGATTGTTCCGAAGGGAGGCCTTCCATGGACGCTATCCGGCAGGATCTCGATACCCTGACATTTTTAAAAAGCCTCGGGTTCCCTGAAGTGCGGCTTCATCATGCCCTGGGGCATTTTGATTTTTCCCGGCCTTCCCGGCGGATCCTGGTTATCGGTCCCATGGGTTCGGGAAAGACCGAGTATTCGGCCCGGGTCTGGAGGGATTCCCGGGTAGCCTTGAAAAAATCCGCCCAGGTGGCCGCCGCCACCAGCGATCACGGAGCCGACCGGCGGAAGGTTTTCTTCATCCGCAGCCTCCTGGACCGGCAGCGTTTCTCCGACTACCCGGAAGACGCCCTGGCTTACCGCGGGGGCTATGAACGGTGCGGTGAACACATCGCCTGCATCCGCGATTCCTTTGAGCTGGAGAAGGTCCTGTCGCGGCACGGCGACGTGGGAACCTGGATCATCGACGAAGCTTCCTTCTACGACGAGCGCCTGGCTTACGTGGTGCGCAGCGAGTCGGAGCGCCGGGGCCTGACCTTCATTTTTCCCACCCTGATTCTCAATTTCCGGCGGGATATCTTCAACTTCACCGCCCGGTTTCTTTTAGATACCGCCACGGATGTCTTTCCCCTGACGGCATACTGTGAACACGCCGACTGCCTCAAAGATTCCTTCTATACCTACCGGTACTATCTTCTCGACGGCAAGGAATGCCCGGCTCTCTACTTCGATCCGCTGATCATCATCGGCGGAGACGAGGAGAAGGAGGACCCGCGGGAACCGAACTACTGCACCCGCTGCGACGA
>JAFGDJ010000071.1 GCA_016932135.1 Spirochaetales bacterium
CTGATAGACTCCCCTATCCGGGGGTCGAAAGAGAATTGTTCAAAGGTTTTCGTCAATTATACACTCCTGGCCATTCTTAGGGGCCAGGGTCTTCCGGCGCAAATAAGAAAAGCTGTTCTATAAAAATTATGCTTCTTCACACATGGCGTGTCTAGAGAGCAGAAGATGATTATACATCTTTTTTCAAAGAATATCCAGACGGCTTGCCCCCTGGCTATCGACGACAGTAAAAATCAGGAACCGAGAGATTAAAACCGAAATACCGGGGAAAGAAAAATGATAACATCATCCCGGTGATCCAGCAACGACACCCCCAGGTCTCCCAGAGACTCATCCCACATCCTGTAAAAATGGGAGTATTTTCCCTCCAGGCAGATGCCGAACCGTTTGTTGAAGTAAAAGCTTACACTCACCCTGCCGTAGTACCCCACCACACCCTCGGCCCGGAAGGTTTCCACATAACCGGGCGGGTCATACAGGGACTCCTGAAAAAAAAGATCCGTGACTCCCAGGGCAAAGGGACCGATGTCCATTTCGAGACTGAAGGAAGGCCATTGCAGGGCTACCCCTAAGGTGGGAGTAAACAGCTCGCGAAGGTAGGTGATCACCTGATCTCCTTCTTCCGCAGGGATATCCACTCCGGAGGTATCCTGCATATTACTCATATACACAAGTCCCGCGGTGAAAAACCCGCGGCTTCCCAGGGGAAACCGGAGGTGGGTAACAAGTTCCAGGCGGTTCGTGTTCGCGCTGTTATAAAAACCCAGTTGCTTGTCGAAGCGCTTTGAAAGAAGGTAAACGGAAAAACCGAAACCCGTGTCGAACCCAAGCATCTCCGCTACGGTCTCGTTGAAGGTGTCCGCCCCGGCCATCCACCGGCCGGGAAGATCGAAGGTATCGGGGGTCTGGCCGCAGGCGGCGATCCAGCCCTGGCCGCCGAACCTCAGTTCGGTGTATTCCATGGACCTGACGGACTCCGGAGCCGATACATAGCTGTCATAGGCGGCATAACCCATGGTTCCCGAGGCGAAAAGAAGGCTTGCCAGGGAAGTAATAACACTGTAATACTGGCTCTGTTCACTCCCATAATAATCCCTGAAGTCGTAATAGGAATTGTATCCGGCCAGAGGAACGGACTGTTCATTCAGATAAGCGGTATCGGATAGAAACTGACGCAGGTATATGCCGGAAACACCCACTAGCCCCAGGAAACCGACGCCGTTGGTGATCCCGGTTATCTCGTAGCCGTTGTAGTACTGCCCCCCGCCGGGGATCCAGGACCAGCGGAGGGCTTCCTTCGGGTCCGTGGGTTTTCGGAAGGCCTGGCCTTCCAGCATGTCCTCGATCTCCACCATCTTTTCCAGGTCCCTGTCCAGGGTGATAGTCCGTCCTCGGCTCAGGTTCACGACCCCCCTGTAGGATTTATACCCGGGCAGTCGCATCTCCACGGTGTACTTCCCCTGTTCCAGATCCTTCACGGTGACGGGAGTCAGCCCCACCAGTTCGTCATTGAGGTAAGCCTTGGCACCTTCGGGAACGGAAACCAAAACAATGGACCCCTTTGGTTCTTCTTCCAAGACCGAAAGATCAGTCGTTCCCCGGCGGACCAGCATGCCCTCCCGGACCGGAGACCCGGCCGTACCGATCTGCTCGCACCGGCTTCCCCGGTCATCCGCGTCCAGGACCTTCAGGGCACCGGTGATCTGTTCCTCCCGGAAAAGGATCAGCCCGGACCGGTCCCGGACAAAGTTTACCTCGAAGACACTCAGGATATCCTCCGGCGCGATGCCCATGGCGGAGCCTAACGTCACGTACACATCCTCCCCGTCGATCAGCCGCACCTCCCCGATGACACTGATGGTTTCGGCAATCTGCCGCACCAGGGACTCTGCCGCCTGTCGTATCGCCTCATCGGAGGCGATATCCACGGTGGCGGCAAACTCCGTGGAAGCGGTTTCCACATCCACGATGCGCAGGGTCATGATGTATTTGACATACCCCCCCGGTGCCGCGGCCAGGCTGCCGAAGGCAAGTTTCTTCACATTAAGAATCTGCCCCACCCGCACCGCTTCGGTGGACTCGGTCATCCCCGAAAGCTGCGTATTCTGTTCCCTCAAGAGCTCGTTGAGCCTCGCCTTTTCCACCACGGTAAAAAGGGAATTCCGGACAAATTCGGTCCTGAGCATCTCCTCCACCGTCAGGGCAGTCTGCTTGTCCACCCCGATGGGCTCCAGTTCCATGAGCCCCAAAGGAAGACCGCCGGTATCCAGGCCGGCTAAGGTAAACACCGTTAAGAAAAGAATCGTCATACATGAAATTTTTTTAATTTCCATAGCTTTCCCCCCAACTCATTTGTTATATCAGGCCAGGGAAAAGCAGTATGTCACCGGAAAAGCGCCGCCGAAGGTAAAAAAGAATTGCCGATATCAAGGAAGTTTTTCAATATGTAGCCGGTTTCATCCTGCTACCATCCGGAAATAAGTATAGCATGGTTTTCTCTTTTTAATAATGCTTATCTATTTGTAAATTCGGAAGTTACAACAAAATTTTCATGACAAAGTCTTCTTCGTTTTCCCGCACCAGGACAAACCCGATTCGTTGATAGAAATGAACGGCCCTGTTTCGTTTATCCACACTGATGGAAATACAGGAGATTCCCCTTTCCCGGGCCAGATCGAGAAACCGCGTCATCATCTCGGTCCCCAATCCCCGGTTTCGGTATTCCGGCATCATAGCCATACTCAACTCCGGGATACTTTCAGCGATAAAACCCCATCCTTTCTTCTCGGAGGTAAAGTATCGCAGCCAGATCGCTCCCGCCTTCAGATCACCAATAAGGGCGATGATGCCGAAATCCCCCTCTTTCCCCCAGTCTTCGATATACTTTGAAAGAAGCGGATCGTCGAGAACGGAGACCGGCAGGGGTTGTTCTTCTTCAGGAACATAAATAGCCTGGTACAGCATCTCCCGCAGAAAGCCCTTATTGTTTTCATCGATCCTTTCAATGGCAACCTTCATAACCTCTCACTTTCCTTATCTCTTTTTGCTTTTTTCGGCTTCGGGGCGGGAAGCTCCGCCGCCGTTATCCTGACCAGTTCGGTGATCCACTCCCGGTCTTCGAAGGCATCACCGATCAGAAAACTCATTTTCGCCCCCTGGTAGGGGGGAGCTTCGACCACCTCGCCGATATAGGCTCTTCCGCCTTCTGTGGGCTTTATAAAAAGCTGGTTGTCGCAGATTAAAGCCACCACTTTCTCGTCGCAGTATACCGCGTATTCCCCGAACATCTTTCTGTACCTGATGGTTCCCGCGTTTTCTATCTGCTCGACAATGAAATCGACAAAGTCCTGGTCAGATGCCATTACTAGATCCCCTTTATTTAATCAATATACCAGACCTCGCTTTCATTGAAAACGGGATGGTTCCGTATCACTTCAATGGCGTCATTAAAGGTCCGATAGCCTTTATCAAGACCTTCATATTCGTAATCCCAGAAAATATAACGGACATGGAGGGAATCCCGGGCAAAAAGGAAGATCTCTTCCATGGTCAGGTAGCCCTCATCATGAACCAGCTCTTCTTCGTCCAGCCGAACATCGTTCTTATGGTGTCTGTAGGAATCACCCTGGGCGCAGCAAAAAAGGGTAAGCCGTTTCCGGTAGGTTCTATACATGGGATAGGATACCCGGCTTAAGTACCGGTGGTACGGGAGGATGTCCGGGCCCCCCATAAAAACACCATAATCTGCGATAGTGTCCGCCACGTCATACAGATAGTCATTGTTCCCCGGCAGAAAATTGGAATACCAGAAAACATGGCTTTCGGGCAAAGCCCTCTGAAGACCGGTAAGCAGGGTGATCAGTCCATCGCGGTAAGCCTCCGGGGTATAGCCCAGCCTTTCACTGTCTTCGGAGGAAATATCAAGGGACGATTCCTGTACCGCCAGCCCCTCGAAGTTCGGATGACTATCGAACCGCTCACTTAACGCTTTTCCCAGTGAAAGAAGCCGGTCAATGAAAAAGGGGTCCCACCGAATCGGACTGTACCCGTTCCCTTCGGATGCCACGGCATATTCGGAGAGATAATCCGGCAGCACTTTTCGGGACGAGAAGGACTTGTCCATAAGAAATACCACCAGCTGCTTTCCCCGGGACTCCAGGTATTCGAGATCAGCTTCCAGAAGGGAGAAATCATATACCCCTTTTTCCGGCTCCAGCATACGCCAGAAATATCGCTTGTTGACCCCCCGTACCGCCGGTTCATCCAGGTACTTGATCTCTGCGAGTTCCTCGGTCGGTCCCGGCCCCACGCCTATATAATGGCCGGGGTGGAATTTCCCTTCTGCCGAAGACTTCAGGTTCCTCCCGGTGGAACATGAACCGAAGAACAGAATGATGATTATCACCGGTATTATCTTTTCAAAAATAATCATGCATCTTCGAACTCTCATCACCAACTCCTTGTCATTATACGGAATACATCGGTGAAGATCTCTTCACCGGATATACCTGTCCGCAGCGCTCCGTTAATGGGGTCCCTTCCTGCAGAAGGGCTCCTTCCAGCAAGTCTTCAATTTCTTTTTCCGTCATTTGTACATCCTCGTCCGCCGAGCTGAAATCACGGTAAGGAACCACTCCTTCTCCTTCAGGTGACAGGTTAAACAGGGGTTCAAGAAGATACCCTCCCGCCGGACAACTCTTCAGGTACCGGGTTTCATCTTTGGAATATAGAATGTCGTGGAGCTTTTCCCCCGGGCGTATCCCGATGGTCCTGATGTCAATTTCCCGATTACCCGCCAGGGCATGGGCGAGACGCAGGATCGTCATGGCCTTCATGGAGGGAATATACACCTGTCCGGCTTCAGCGTATTCCAGGGCGGTAAGAACATTCCTCGCCGCCTGCCTCAGGGTAATGAAAAAACGCGTCATCCTGGGATCGGTAACTGTTAAGGGACCGCCCCGGGAAAGCTGATCAAGAAAGAGGGGAACAATGGATCCCCGGGACATGAGGATGTTTCCCATGCGCACACAGACAAAGGGTGTGGCGGTCCGGTACATCGCCGCGGCAAAGATCCGCTCCTGGATAGCCTTGGTCATCCCCATAAGACTGAAGGGCTCACAGGCCTTGTCGGTACTTAAAGCCACGACCTTCTCCACACCTTTGGCGTGAAACGCCACGGCATGAACCAGATTCTCGGCGCCTATAATATTGGTTTCCACAGCCTCCGTGGTATTTTTTTCACACACCGGCACATGTTTCAGCGCCGCGGTGTGAATCACCACATCGATACCGGTGAGGGCGTCACACAGACTCTTCAGATTACGAACATCCCCGATTTTGTATTCAAATATTCCGGCTTGCCGGCCATACAGGCGCTCCATCGTCGCTCGAAGTTTATACTGCTTCGCCTCATCCCGGGAAAACACGCGAATCAGCCGCGGAACCTCCTCCGGCTCATCCATAACACACCTGATAACGGCACCGCCGAGAGATCCGGTGGCACCGGTAATAAGCACCCTCTTACCCATTAAAAATCCGGACATACTCCCCCCCCCTTTTTTCCTTCAATCTTTCGCCGCAGCACCATGTTATTTCCCATGATGAAGGTATCGAATTCAGTCGTTGCGAAACCCGCGCGGAATTGTTTCGAAGATGTTGCAAATCTATGAAAGAATCCTGAAAAAACGCCGCAAGAGATACCGGAATCCCTAAAATAGATGATATGATAGCCCATGGCCGAAAAAGAACTGATTTTGGTGGTGGAAGACGATAAAGATCTCCGGGAATTGATCCGCCTGGCGGGGGAAAAAAAGTCTTACCGTATCATGACTGCCGGTAACGGCCTGGAAGCCAAAGATGTAATTGAAAGGGGTAACCGGCCGGGCATTATCATCCTGGATATCAATATGCCCGGCATGGACGGCTTCAGTTTCTGCCGATGGCTCAGAGACACTGACCCCCTGATTCCGGTGATCTTTCTCTCCGCCCGGGCGGAGGAATACGACAAGATCGTCGCCCTGGAAATAGGGGGCGACGACTACCTTACCAAACCCTTCTCTATAAATGAGCTTTTCGCCCGGGTGGCCGTAAGCCTTCGCCGGGTACGACTCTTTACGCGAGGAGAAGGAACGGAAGAGACATCCACGCCTCTTCATCTTCATGACATTACCATCGACCCGGCATACTGGAGCTGTGAATACCTGGGGCGGGAGGTCTTCCTGACGGTTTCGGAGTTCCGTATCCTTCATAAACTCCTCACCAATCCGGATATCGTCATCAACCGGGACCGCCTGGCCATGGCGGCCTTCCCCGAGGACCAGTATAACCTGGGCCGGAGCATCGACGTGCATATATGCCGGATCCGCCGGAAACTTCAGGATATCAACCCCGAATTCCGGTCCATCGAAACGGTGTATCAGCTGGGGTATAAATGGAAAAGCTGAAAGCCCTCCCCTTCTACAAACGCTTCGGATTCCAGGTTCTCCTTTTCAATGCCCTCCTGCTGGTCAGTATCATCGCCCCCAGCCGGATCATCAGTAAAACGGACTATAAAAACCTCATGAACCGCGTTACCTTTCACGGAGCCTTCTTCAACTATTGCGCGGATCGGTTAAGCGGGATAAACCTGGCCGACTGGCCTGCGGCCATTGAAGGATTCCCGGGGATCTTTTATCAACAGCGAATCTGCGTTTTCTCTGTCGATAAAGAACTGATCTACGACAGCGGTATCATGAGGGACTTCGACCGGGATTACATGCTGGACAATCTGCTTCCGGATCCTTATATCGACTGGACCAGGGAAAACGAGAATCTTGATCCGAATCTTTATATCGATTATCTGACTGCCCTCGATCTTTCCGAGGTCAATCCGCGCCGGGTCTTCCGCTCCACCAGAACAGTGCGTTACGATGCCGGAGCGGACCGGATCATCCTTTCGGGAAAACTCCTGACCACGGCCGACGGAGAAGAAGTGATCTTTACTATGAGCGACAGCATCGTGGACATGCTGATCAGCGGCCGGGCGGTAAAGGAACGGTTTCTCTTCCTCTATTGCTCCGTGGCAATTCTCGCCCTTGGACTGACGGCCGTGTTAAGCCTCTCCGTCACCGGTCCTTTAAGGAGATTGTACGGCTACTCCATGGAGATTCTCTCATCCCCGTACAGAGACGAAAAACCTGACAATCTACCCATCCAGGGGGAGATAGGATCTATATGCCGGGCTCTTCAGAGCCTGATACAACAACAGAAAGAGCAGTCGGAACATTTTCAAAGGTTTTCCTCCGACGTGGTCCACGAA
>JAFGDJ010000006.1 GCA_016932135.1 Spirochaetales bacterium
CCTCACACTTTCTCATCCAGCTCGTCGTAGCCAGCCTGGAGGTCGTTCAATCGGTCGGTAATATCCTGAATCTCCTTTTCGATAGATGAGATTTCCTTCGAATCCAGGGCGGCGGTTCCGGCGATCCTGGCCAGGTCCAGCTGCAGCTTTTTCATGGAATTCAAGGAAGACCTCATCTTTAAACGAACCAGTTCTTCCTGTTCCCGGAGCTTTTCAAAGCCTTCCAGCTGACCGTCTATTTCCGCCAGGGATTTCCGATATTCAGTTTGTAACGTTGCCGATCCATCCTCTTTCAAACGTTCTTCCAGTTTTTGGCGGTCTTGCTTTAAAGACACCACGGGGATTTCCTCCATCACCAGGTCTATCTCCCTGATTTTTCCTGCCACCACCCGGATATAATCGACGGAGCTGTTTAAAAGCCCCGGCAGATCATCCCCCAGCAGATAAGCCTGGTCCCCCAGGGATTCAATCTGCCGCAAGATTGCCCCTCGCAGCCGTTCGGCCTCCATTACCGAAGGGTCCCTGGAGACTTCAGGCGAATCGGATTTTCCGGCTGGAGCTTCCAGAAGAAGTTCCTTCAACCGGGCGGTTAACTTTCGCATTTTGCTTCGGAACCCGGTCCAATGGATCACCACCGGGATGGCAATGGCGGTAATGGGAATGAGTGACCAAAGGGTTGAAGGGCTGGTGATCAGGTTGGTCATCAGCAGAAAAGCCGCCACCGCGGCATTGGAAGAAGCGTGACCGGCAAAGCCCCCGACAGCGCCGTGGATCTTCTTCAGCACACCGAACTGCTCGCGGTTCATATCGGGAAGCTTTTCCATGTGCCGCTGTTTCCATTGTCTTACCCTGGCGGAGACATAATGGGTAAAAAGGCCGATACCCCAGCCGCCGATGGGAAAGAGAGCCCAGGGGAATTGTCGGCTTGTTAAAATATTTAAAACTACCAGTCCACCGTTAACCGCCAGAAAGGTAGTAAGATGAGCCCTGAATCCCGGCATCGCCTTACTCGCTTCCCGGGAGACCTTCTTCTTGTACCTGAGAAACCGTGAATCAACGCGGTCCGGTGGCCTTCCCCAGGAGTTGTCCGACGGAACGGAATAACCATAGCCCCCGTGGCGACGGGCTTGTTCATCCAGAAATCCCCGATCCACCAGCCAGTTCAGCGCCTTATCTATCTCCGGGTTCCCCGCCGGTATCTTATGGCGCAGCCAGTTGCCGTCGATCCTCCTGCCTGCCCGCCTGATCTCATCCATAATGGCATCCCGGATCTCCGCCGGATCGATATCTTCATCCTTCCGACGATGGTCCGACGCTGTGTCCCTTCCCGGTCTTCCGCGGTCGCCTGACAATGCATAGGTTCTGATATAATGAGAGGTTCCAGGTTCCCCCAGTCCCCCGGAAGGTTCGAAACGGAACCCCCGCAGGCCCTCAGCCTGACGGACCGCATCCTCCGATAGCAATATGGTTCCCGGACGACATACTGCAGCTATCCTGCCGGCGGTTAAAATCCCGTCGGCCGGCACACCGAAATGAATTCCCCAACGGCACCGCAGGGTTTCCTTAGGAAAACGACGGCTCCGTTCCTCCATGCTGGCTCGAAGCTCATAGGCGCAACACAGGGCGTCGGATGAAGAAGGGAATTCCCCTAAAACCTGGTTTCCTTTACCCGAGAGCATCTTCCCGGAATAGGTAACCATACCTCGGGACACCAGGTGATGAAACAGGTCGTTCAGTTCCGTATCCGAGGATGCCGAAGGTTCCAGTTCAGCCACCAGAACCGCTGAATATCGCTCCTCATCGGTCATCATTTTTATACTCCTTTTTTACAGAGTCTCCCCTTCCGGTTTAAGGAAAACAAACGCCTCGCAAGCACTCTCAACAAAAAAGAGCGAACCTCCGGGGTGGTTTGAAACAGAAAACGATGCTTATTATCACCCTGCAGGCATGTTACTTTCAGCCGTTCTTTTCCCACAGTCCGGATCGATTCTACATCATTCTTTGAAAAAACAAAAGCCGCCGGTTTCTCCCCCTGTGTGGCAATAATAAGGCGGTCTTCCCCGACAATCAGCAACCCGGGCTTTCGGCCGGCCAGAGATATCGAAAACTCCGGAGTCTGCCCCCCTTTATCCGACTCGTATCGGACCATCAGGTCTTCCACATAGGCCAGGGGAATGACCCGCCCTCCCGGAGTTTCCAGAAGCCCTTTTCCGCACAACAGGGTCCAGGACCGTCGACAGTTCCGGCATTCCAGGCTCCTTTTCCCCTGCTGATCCAGGGCTCCTATTCGGCCGCAATGGGGACACACATACAAAAGCCTCCGCATATTCCGGGATTTCCTTATGATCCGCCGGGCTCGGGAAGAAATATCATAACGCCGTTCCGTTTCCACCAGATCCCGATAGGCTTTTTCCGCTTCACCGGGGGGATAAGATCGAAAAGAAACCGTTACCTTGCTTTTCCTCAGCCGGGTTTCATAAGGAGGCAGACAGTCATAGATCCCCGGGGCGGATACGGCGATCACCGGGACCCCCGTTTTTTGAAAGCCCTCAAACCGGGATGAAGGAACTCGCACCCCGCCGTAGAGGCCCGGTTTTGTTTCGGGGAAAAAACAGACTGTCCGGTATTGTTCCAGGGCTTTCAGAACTGCTTCCCGAGAATCAGCAAAATGCACCTTTCTGTGAAGGGAGTGAGAAACCGCGTACCGATCCAGGGGTGAACGCCGCAGGGCTATCAGCAGGCAGGCACCATGAAGGGGAAGAATATCTTCATTGCCGACATCGAGAGAACAACGGCGCCCGGGGGAAAGGCAGTGAACCATCATCGATCATCCTCCGGAATCCCACGGAATGAAGAACCATCCTTCCGTATACAACCGTCCTTTCCGAAAACCACTCCTTCCGCTTCCAGAAGCTGCCTTTGCACATCCCCGCCGGGCCCGGGGAGAGAAATACAACCTTTGGCGCTCAGCACCCGGTGCCAGGGGAGGTTATGTTTCTCCGATGAAGAATGGAGTATTCGCGCCACCTGCCGGGCTCCCCGGGGGTTTCCCGCCATAGCCGCCACCACGCCATACGATAAAACCGAACCCGGCGGTATTGCCTTGACGATTTCAATAACCCTTTCGGTAAAGACAGCCGGCATAAGCAGGGTGCCCCTTTAAGCAGAAATCTTGTCCGCCAACCAGATGATCTGTTTTGCCAGAACATCCATGGTTGCCATTCCTTCTTCGTCTTTTGTTACATCTCCCGGAGCCTTCCCCACTGCCAGGTTCCAATAGGAGGAACCGGGAACTATCATTTCATTGATCAGGAAAAAATTATTGATTCCTTGAAACACGTTCAACGCCCCCGCCCGGCGGACTGAAACAACGGCGGCGCCTATTTTTCTCTTTAACGCATTACCGTTTCCCCGGCAGACATACCCGGCTCTGTCTATAAGGGCTTTTGTCTCCGAGGTAAGAGAAGCGAAGTAGGTAGGCGATCCGATCAGGATAATATCGGAGTCGATCATTTTTTCAATCCAACTGTTCATGGGGTCGTCGGTAAAGACACATTTCTTATTCTGATTCTCCCGGCACTTCATACAGGCCGTGCATCCATGCACCAGCTGCCCCCCAAGCTGCACAAACTCACAGTCCATTCCCGCGGTAGACAGATCATCCATTAATCTCCTTAAGAGAATTTCCGTGTTTCCTCCCCTCCTGGGGCTTCCATTGAATGCCGTCACCTTCATTTTCGGTCTCCTTTCATTGACGTTTTCACACCAGGAGTGAGGATAAAAAAAACCTGGAAGAAAAACAAGCTAGACGGCGCCTTTCTACCAGGAAGCCGGCGGCTCGAGGGACTGGGTAAAGGGTTTGGAGCGCTTTTATCGATTGCTTTGTACCAGGTTCATCGGAGCCTCGCTTTTACATGCCCCCGCCATCATGAAGAAACCTGGAATATTCTCATTTTTTTCTTGACGGGATTATTAAAGCAACATACAATAAGTATCAGAGTAATTAACTATTTCTATGGGTATTGAGAAATTGGATATATTAGAGCCCTAGAAACAACAGCTTTACCGACAGCCTACACAGCGGTTTTACCGGCGGTATCAGGCAACAGCGAACACAACAATCATCACAACAGCGACAGTTTCTCGATAGTCAAGCACGGCATTGAAACATTCATAAGGAGGTATGTATGAAAGGTTTCAGAAGAGTGCTCGTCTGTCTTTCCGTGGTACTGTTTCTTTTAGCGGTCCAGTCCGTCTGGGCCGGAGGGGAAAAAGAGGGAGCAGTAACCGGAAACGTCATCAAGATCGGCTATACGGCCCCCTTCACCGGCCCGGCGGCTGAGCTGGGTACCAACGGATGGAGGGGTGTGCAGCTGGCTTTGGAGGACATCAACAAAACCGGGGTTACCGTAGGAGGAGTAACCTACAAGTTCGACATTGTCCGCTATGACAGTGTCTGCGAACCAACGCAAGCGGTGTCCAACTTGAGAAAAATGGCCATGGAAGATAAGGTGGTGGCTATTATCGGAGACCATTGTTCTTCCTGCTGCATGGGGATAGCCCCTCTCTGTGACGAATTTAAAATTCCGGGGATTACCATCGAATGCGCCGCCGATGGGGTAACCAGTCCGGGTCATGATTTCTATTTCCGTATGCGGCCTTCTATGGGATTGATGGCTCCCCTGTTGACCCCGAAAATTATGGATCTCTACAATCCGAAATCCATCGGTTTTCTCTGCGTCAACGACGATTATGGTCGTTCCTTTGCCCAGGGTTTTAAGGATAATTTCGCCAAACTAGGGATCAAAACGGCCATTGAAATCTATTTCGAACGCGGCAGTACCGATCACATGGCTTTCCTCAACCAGATAAGAGGCGCGAAACCGGATATCGTGTTTTATGTGGGAACCACGCCGGAAGGAGCCATGATTCTGAAACAGGCCAAAGAACTGGGGGTAACCCCGGGGATCAAATTCATCGGATCGGAAGAGATGAGTGAAATGGAACTGGTGGAACTGGCTGGAGCCGATGCGGTGGAAGGCACCTATTCCGTAGCCTTGTGGGGCAGCGTGCCGGCAGACTTAGAAGCCCGGGTCAGAGAACAGTTCAACGCTTCCATGCACTATGCCATCCTCTTCGGGTACGACGCCCTCACGGTTATCAAGATGGCTATTGAAAAGTCGCAATCGCTGGACCCCGTGGTTATTCGGGACGCTATCAAGAAAACCGATTATCAGGGTTTGCAGGGCCACATCAAGTTCGAGGACTTTGATAACTACAAAAATCAGGGAAGATACGAACCCGCATTTATCCTCTGGAGCGGCGGTAAACGCCACGCACAGTAGGGACTATTCGTAATCCGTGTCACCCGGGGCATCCCGGGTGACATATTTAAACGAATACATCGTGAGGAGTATTGTATGCTTTTACAGCAGATAATTAACGGGATTATCATAGGATCTTCCTATGCGCTTATCGCCCTGGGGTTGAACCTCATCTGGAGCATCACCGATATAGCCGATTTTGCCCAGGGAGGGATCTACGTCCTGGCGGCTTACGTGGCTTATTATATCGTCACAGCCGCGAAACTCCCTTTCATCCTTGCATGGATAGGCGCCATGGTTATAGGCGGAGGGCTGGCTTATCTGATTGAACGATTCCTTTACCGCCGTTGGACCGGCAAGAGCCGCATTCAACTTCTCTGCGCCATAGCCTTATTCTTCCTCATGGCCAATCTGGCTATTCTCTGGTTCACCCCGAAAGCCAAGATCTTTCCTTCCTACATTTCCGGTGCCCTGGTTATCAGCGGTTTTACCGTAAGTTATCAACGTATAGCGATCCTTCTTGTATCAGCGGCTCTTTTCGTAGTGGTATTTTTATTCATTATGAAAACAAAAATCGGCAAGGCTATCCGCGCGGCCTCGCAGGATCGTCTGGTAGCGGAAGTGGTAGGTATCAATATCAATACTGTTAATTCCACCGTTTTTATTATCGGAGGAATGCTCAGCGCCACGGCGGCGGTGCTCATATCGCCCCTCTACGCGGTTTTTCCTTCCATGGGAGACCTGCCCCTTCTTAAATCCCTGGTGGTGGTCATTCTGGGAGGATTCGGCAGTGTGGCCGGTGTTCTGGTGGGGGGCTTAAGTCTGGGCCTTGCTGAGAGCTTGGGGAGCGTCTATATCTCTTCGGCTTACCAGCACGGCTTCGCATTCTTTGTTCTGATCCTTGTGCTGATGTTCTTTCCCAAGGGTCTTTTCGGGAGGACCTGATTATGGGTGATCTTACAGTAAAACCTGACTTGGTAACCCGCAAAACCCCCTGGAAGAAACTCATTCTCCCGGGGATTATCCTGCTGGTACTCCTCCTGGCGCCGTCTTTTACCTCCGAGTACGTCATCTACGTGGCTGTTCTGGCGGTGATCTACGCCATTCTGGCGGGGAGCTATGACCTGACCACCGGTTATGCCGGACCCTTGACCTTCTGTCACGGAGCCTTCTGGGGCATCGGCGCATACGCTTCAGCCTTGCTGACTCTGAAAGCCGGTCTTCCTTTCTGGCTGGCTTTTCCCATCAGCGGCATCCTGGTATTCATCTTCGCGTTTATCATCGGGTACCCGGCTCTAAAGCTGAAGGGGCACTACTTTGCCGTTACCACCTTCTTCTTCGGTTATTTTGTATATCTGGTTATTCTGAATTCCGCCAAACTGACGGGCGGTCCTATGGGGCTGCGGGGTATACAAGCTCCGGAAGGCTTTCTAGGACTGAACTTCGCCAGCCTTACCGGCAGTTATTACCTGATTCTTTTCTTCGCCGTCGTTTTCCTCGGATTTCTCTATTTTCTCGTTCACTCGGGCTTCGGCAGAATGCTCATCGCCATTCGGGAAAATGAGGACCTGGCGGAAGCCACGGGAATCAACACAGCTCTTTTAAAGGTTCTGGCCTTCAGCCTCGGCGCCGGTATCGCGGGACTCACCGGAAGTCTTTTCGCTCACTTCTTCCGGCTCCTGCACCCCACCACCTTCGCATGGATGACCAGTGAAATGATCGTCATCATGGCCCTGGTGGGAGGTTTGGGAACCCTCATCGGTCCGATAATCGGGGCTTTTATTGTAACCTTCATCCTGGAGATCATGCGGTTCGCGCCGGAATTCCGATTCATCATCTGGTCTCTGGCTTTGATAATTATTCTCCTTGTCGAACCCGCCGGGCTTATGGGCATCGTTCGGAAGCTGCAAAGGAGGAAACGATGAGCACCCTTTTAGAAGTAATCAATCTGCGAAAGGAATTCGGCGGTGTACTGGCGGTAAACGACAATAATTTCATCGTGGAAGAGGGTTCCCGGGTCGGCATTATCGGGCCTAACGGTGCCGGAAAGACCACTTCGTTCAATATGATCAGCGGAGCCTTTAAGCCGACCAGCGGAAAAATCATCTTCCAGGGAAAAGAAATCCAGGGCTTGAAACCCCACAAGGTTTCTCGCCTGGGAATCGGCAGAACCTTCCAGAACGTCCGGGCTTTTCAATCCCTGACGGTCTACGACCACATCCTCACCGGCATTCTGGCTCACAACTTGAAACTGATTCCCTCGAAAGAACAGTACGAAATGGCGGACTACATCCTGGAGATCACCAACCTGGATAAGATGAGAACCTCCGTGGTGGGAGACCTGACCATCGCCCTGCAGAGAAAAATCGAACTGGCCACCGCCCTGGCAACCAAGCCGACATTACTCCTGCTGGACGAAAATATGGCGGGCCTTACCTATGTGGAGATCAATGAAACCCTGGAGCTCCTTCGAAAGGTCAACAAGGAGATGGGCATCACCCTGATCGTGGTGGAACACATCATGAAAGTCATCATGGAACTTTGCGAAAAGATCATCGTCTTAAACTACGGCACCAAGATCGCCGAGGGCCCCCCTCAGGAAGTGGCAAACAACAAAGAAGTGATCGAGGCCTATCTCGGAGAGGAGAGCGAATATGCTTGAGGTGAAACAACTGACATCAGGGTATAGCGGAATCCAGGTTCTCTGGGACATTTCTCTGGAAGTGAAGGAAGGGGAGATCGTCGCTCTGGTGGGAGGAAACGGAGCCGGTAAAACCACAACACTTATTTCCGTGGCGGGAATTCTGAAAAAGATGGGGGGAGAAGTCCTCTTTGAGGGTGATCATATCGAGGGTTTTCCGGCCCATAAGATCATTACCCGGGGAATCGCTTTGGTTCCTGAAGGAAGACGGGTTTTCCCCTATATGACGGTGAAGGAAAACCTGGAAATGGGGGCTTTTACTATTAAAGAAGCCTCGAAGATCCAGGAAAACATGGAGTGGGTTTTCAGCCTTTTTCCCAAACTGAAAGAAAGGCAAAGCCAGCTGGCGGGAACCTTTTCCGGAGGAGAACAGCAGATGCTGGTTATCGGACGTGCCCTCATGTCCCGTCCCAGGTTCATCATGCTGGATGAACCATCCATGGGCCTGCAGCCTTCCATTGTACAGAATGTTTTCGAGTCCCTGAAGATCCTTCATTCCCAGGGAGTAACCATTCTCCTGGTAGAGCAGAACGTCCGGAAGAGTCTCGAACTGGCCGAACGGGCCTATGTTATCGAACACGGCCGGATTGTCATGAGCGGGCAAAGCAAGGATTTACTGAAAAACGACGAGGTTCGTAAGGCTTACCTGGGAATTTAGGTAGGCTTCGAACCTTTCAGTAAATCGTCTATCATCGCGCGGGCTTCGGACGGATCGCGGGCCTCGGCCAGCATCCGTTCGGTCCGGCATTGGATTCGATCCACCAGATTATCATAGGTGTACTCCGCTTCAGCGGCGTCTAATACGTCCTTCCCCGGAAGACTCAAGGTAAGGGCTTTTATTTTCTTAAAACCCATCCCAACAATGAGAAAGGCCGCCGCTTTTCCCACAATTTTATCCTGCAGAAACAGTTCCTCCGGATTGAGGTGGGTTTCCCGCAGATACTCTTCCAGGGCGAAAAGGGGGTGAAGCCACGATCCGGTATGGCTGAAAACAGTTTCTTCACCCCGGGTAACAATAAGGCTTGGTGTCATAGCCTTATTGAAGCATATCTCCCAGCTCCTTTTCAAGCTTCTGAACTTTAGGAGCGATCACCGCCCGGCAGTAGCCTCCGTAGGGATTGTTGGCAAAGTAATCCTGGTGATATTTTTCGGCGGGATAGAAGATTTCCAACGGACGGATCTCCGTTACTATGGGCTGCCTGAAAGCGCCCCGGGCTTCTTCCAGGGACTGTCGGGCAGAGCTTTCCTGTTTCTCATCGGCAAAAAGGATTATGGAGCGATACTGGGTTCCCGTGTCCGCTCCCTGGCGGTTCAAGGTGGTAGGGTCGTGGACTCGCCAAAAGAGATCGATAATCTCACGGTAAGATATCACCGCCGGGTCAAAGGTTATCCTTACCACCTCGGCATGACCGGTGTTTCCGGAACAAACCTGTTCATAGGTGGGATTTTTCGTTATACCGCCGGCATACCCCGACTCTACCGCAAGGACTCCCTTCACCCGCTCATATATCGCTTCCAGGCACCAGAAACATCCGCCCCCCAATACCGCCTCTTCTTTCAGAATCGAACCCTCGTTTGCCATAACCATCCCCCAGGAAGAAAGAATCAATAGGATATATATTAGTATTTTTATCAGCATTCTCATGGATAGAATATACTAACAAAATAAAGGAAAGAAACTATTCTTATTCCGATTTGTTCAGGTTAACTCGAGACACCTCATCGACCAGGCGCAGCGATGCTCCTTGAAAGACAGACAGGCAATCCGAGATCTTCCCATCGTCTTTTTCCCGGGCCGCTTCTTCGATTTTTTTTGTAATTCCCAAGAGTTCCTCGGCTCCGAGTAATGCAGCCGCTCCCTTCAATTTATGGGCTTCTCTGAAAAGGTCTTCATAATTAGAGGAG
>JAFGDJ010000072.1 GCA_016932135.1 Spirochaetales bacterium
CGGGTTGAAAGCCCTTCTGGCCGACGTGGAAGACGTGCGTACCGCCGTTCCCGAAGGAACCCTTCTTCTGCACATGGCGGAAGAGGCCATGGGCGGGGAAAGGGAGAACGAAATGGCCGCCTTTCTTGTATCCAAGAAAGCCTGGACCCTGCAGCGGGACGAGAAGGGCAGGAAGGCGGACTATCTCATCTATGAATACGAATTATTCGAAACCCCCAGGCAATATGCCCTGGATGCCCTGATGAAGGAAAGTGCGGACAGATACTGGAAGGCCATCAGAGAGGACTCGGTGGAAGACCTCAAAGCCGTATCCGACCATGTGCCCATGGACCGGCATGTGCTTTACGACGCCCTGTACAGGAACAAAGCCGTAAATGTGGCCGTCTACGCCGTGGAGCAGGGCGCCCCGGTTAATTCGGTGGAGCCTCAGGGAGGAAACACTCCTCTGCACCTTCTCTGTAACGAGACCCCCTATACTCACCCCTTCAACGAGCGTCTGGCCGCGGCACGGGCCATGACGGCTGCCGGGGCCGATGTGAATGCAACGAACAAGCAGGGAGAAACACCCCTGGTGACCCTGGTTATTTCCAAGAGGAAAGATAACTACAACAACATGGGCAGCCCGGTAGAACTGGCGAAGATTCTTCTTCAGGCGGGGGCCGATCCCAATGCCCTGGATCAAGGGGGGTATTCGGTTCTTTACACGGCGGCGAACAACAGGATGGACGACCTGGTGGCTCTGCTGCTGGAATACGGGGTAACCCTGGACGATAACGCTCTTACCAAGGCCTATAATATGACCGACCGGACCAGGCAGCTCTTCAGGGAGAAGGGCGCTGATATATAGAATTCCTTCTTTTTGAATCACGGGGTGGTCTTAAGGCCGCCCCTTTTTTTTCTCCGAATAGTCGGCAGGTCCTCCAGGGTTATTCCGGTTATAAGGCTTCGACGAGCCACTCCTTCATGGCCTGGATTCGATAGTACAAAGAACGCTCCACGTACTTTTCCAACAGACTGTTTTTCCCCAAACGGGCCGTGCCGGAGGCGTAGAGAAGAAGCTCGCCCGGCAGCGGCACGACTAAAAGGATAAGTTCCATTTCTTCTTCATCCAAAACTTTTACCGGCCCCAGCGACAGAGGTGTTTTATTGGTGAGTCCTGCCAGAAGGCAATCCCCGGCGGTGGAGAGAGTCATGGCATACCAGCCCTCACCGAAGGTGGTATCTTCCAGAAAAACCTCCAGGGTCAGATTGTCCGGGGGTGTCCGGAAAACCGGGTCCGGTGCCGCGTCCTTTGTCCCGGCGACTCGGGGAATAAAAGCCCGGGTAAAGAGGGTCCTCGTCTTTCCCCGGGTAGAGGAATAGTAATTGATTCCCTGCATGGTGCTTACAGCGGTGAGCTTGTTGGCCAGAAAAAGAAAACTGTCACCCTCCGGGGTGAAAGGCAGAAGAAAAAGGGACTGCGCTCCCACCACGCCTGAGTAAGAAGGAATTCGGTCGGCCAGGGAAACCCGGGGAATCAGCGAACGGAAATGTTCCGAAGGAACAGTCCCGTGGGTTTCGCCGAAGGTTTTTACCTCTTCCGGAACGGGAGAGAGGGGGGGGTACAGGTCTTCCAGCGACTGGCCGAAAACCCCGGGTGAAAGGAGGATGATGATGAAGGCTGTCATTGCAATACATGTTTTTCTCATGCTATGGTACTTAGCATAGGGTTGGAGAAAGGATTGATCAAGAGGACGGAAGGACCGACAATTGTCTACACCGGCGGAGGAACCGCCGGGCATATTTTTCCCGGTTTGGCGGTCCTGGAAGAGACACGGAAGCTTACCGGTGACCGCTGCCACCACTGCTGGATAGCCTCCCGGAGGGGCATGGATCGGCGGCTGGTAGAGAACGCCGGTATATCCTTTTATGCCATTTCCTCAGGGAAACTCCGAAGGTATGTTTCTTTACGGAACCTGGCGGATGCCTTCCGGGTGGCGGCGGGCCTTGTCCAGGCTTATGTCCTGATGAAGAAGCTGAAACCGGCGGTGGTTTTCTCCAAGGGGGGGTATGTAACCGTTCCCGTGGTGCTGGCTGCCCGGCTTTTGAAGATTCCCGTCATCAGTCATGAATCCGACGCCGAACCGGGTCTGGCCACCCGGATGAACGGCAGATTTTCTTCCCGGATCCTGGTTTCATACCCTGAGACGATTGATTGTTTTCCATCGGCCTTGAAACCGCGGATAGAAGTCAGCGGGAACCCGGTGAGACCGGAAATCCTTTCCGGTGATCCACGACGGGGCAGGGAGCTTTCCGGTCCAGGACCGGAACCTCTGGTCCTGGTCCTGGGGGGCAGCCAGGGAGCCCGGCAGATTAACAACCTCATCGCCGGGTGTCTTCCCGCTCTGCTGCGGCTAGGCCGGGTGGTTCATCAGCACGGGAACTGGGACGCCCCGCCGGAGAAAACCTCAGGGTATCTGCCCAGAGATTTTATCTCTGAAGAGCTGTCCGATTTCATGGCGGCAGCCGATCTGATTGTCTGCCGGGCCGGAGCATCAACCCTCTGGGAGGTGGCTACCTTAAGCAAACCGTCGATCCTTATTCCCCTGGGGACGGCAAGCTCCAGGGGCGATCAGATCGCCAATGCCCGGATCTTTCAGCGGAAAGGGGCTTCCCTGGTACTGGAGGGAGACCCGAGGCCGGAGGACCTGGAAAGGGAGATTGCCGGTCTTCTCGGGTCGCCCGATAGATTGAAGGCTATGGGCCAAGCGGCCGGAAACATGGTACAAAGAAACGCCGCGGTATATATCGCGAGGATTCTGTATGAGGAGGTAGAGTAGTATGGGAGGACTGGCAACCATTGACATCATTTTCATCGTTATTATCATCATCGCGGCGGTGAGATGCGCTTTTCGGGGTTTTGTCACCGAAGTGCTCTCTGTGGCGGCGGTGATCCTCGGTATCCTGGGAGCTATTTTTCTTTCCGGTCTGGTGGCCGGGTATATCGATGAGCATTTCGGCCTGGCAAAATGGAGTAATATTGTCGCTTTTCTGCTCCTCTTTCTGGTGATCTATATCATCATCAAGGGAATAGAACGGGGCTTGGACCGTTTTCTCGAAAGGGTGCAGCTGGAAAAACTGGATAAATCCTTGGGGCTCTTTTTCGGTCTTCTCGAAGGAATCATTATTGTCGGTCTGGTCATTTTCATCATGATGATTCAGCCGATCTTTGACGTGGAGCGGGTACTGACGGAAAGCTGGTTCGCCGGGGTGTTCTTTTCGATTTTTCCCGGAGGGACGGAGGAGTTAAAGCAGAAATTCTTCCAGACCATCCATCAGGAAGAGGCTGTTCAAGCCCTGGAAGGAGCGAAAGCCTTTATAGCTCGGTATGTTTGACAATCTGATCGGTCAGGAAGCCCTGGTAACAGGGCTGAAACGGGAAGTCACCGAGGGAACCCTCCCCAGATCTCTTCTTTTCTTTGGTCCTCCTTACAGCGGAAAAGGAACCGCCGCTTTGGAACTGGCCAGGGTGTTGACCTGTGAGAAAAAAGCCGAGTGGAACTGCCCCTGCAGATCCTGTGAACAGCATAGGCGACTGATTCATCCCAACACCCTCCTTTTGGGGCCTCGCTATTTCCGGGAAGAGATCGCCGCCTGTGCCGAGGTCCTCCGCCGATGGGATCAATCTTCCACACGGTATCTTTTTATACGAAGCGTGCGAAAACTTACCCGCCGATTTGATCCCCAACTCTGGGAAGGAAATGACGCCAAGCTGAAGAAAATTCAGAGTCTGTTGACGGAAGTGGAGGAATCTCTGGATTTCTTTCTTCCCGGGGTGGCCCACGACGACAGGGACCTGGTGGAAAAGCGTCTTTCTCGGATGGTTGAACTTTGCGGATTGATTCAGAAGGAAGGCGCCCTGGACGGAATATCGGTTGATCGGATTCGTAAGGCCGGCGTCTGGGTTCAGACAACCGGTGAATCAAGAAAGATCGTTATTCTGGAGAACGCCGATCAAATGCAGGAAGGCGCCCGTAACGCTCTCTTGAAAACTCTGGAGGAACCGGGACCACAGGTATATTTTATCCTCTTAACCTCCCGGCGGAACGGTATCATTCCCACCATCGCTTCACGGCTGCGGCAGTATCGTTTCTATCCCCGGACCGAGGAAACATCGCAGGACATTCTTCAAAGGGTTTTCAGAGAATCCCCGGGGCGGTACTCAAGTATTCAGGAATATTTTCTTGCCTGGGGGGTGGATCTGGATACCCTGCATCAACAGGTGAACCGGTTCATTACGGCGGTAGGCCGGAAAACCGTCGATTATGATGAGCTTCGCGCCTGTTTTGATTGGATAAAAAAGGAAGAGGTTTTTCACCTCTTCCTCGATGAGCTTTTGAAAAAAATGATGGAAAAGGATGGCCTCCTCTCATCCGCCGAAGGAGAAATGAGCATGATGTTCCGCCGGGAAAGGTGGATGGAAGCCTTAAGGGAAACTCTGTATCGATATGAAACCCTGAACCAGAGTCCCGCCTTGGCCGCGGAACGGCTTTTTTATCTCATGAGGGAGAGCATAACGTGCGCGGCTTTATAAAAAAAGCTCTGGACAAGTTTGATAAACTGGACCGGGAAAAGATCCATTCCCTGCTGATGCAGCTGGCCTTGGAAAACGAACAATATGAATCGGTTCTGGATTCCATGACCGACGCGGTGGTGGTGGTGGACGCCGATAATACGGTGATGTTCTGCAATAAGGCTGCCTTGCGGATTGTTCCTTTCAAAACCCCCGATCCACTGGAAAAGATTCTGTGGAACGTGGTGGATGATGAAGAAATCGCCGCCTTTTTCAAGAAGAGCCTGGAAAACCAGGAACAGGTAACGGAAGAGGAATTTACCCTGGACAGCCGCGGCCGGTCCATGATCATTTCCTGCAGCATCCTCCCCCTGCTGTGGGATGGAACCATCCGGGGGAGCCTGCTTCACATCGAGGATGTCACCCGGAAGCGGATGGAAGACGCCCGCCTCCGACGGGCTGAGAGCCTGGCCTCGTTGACAACCCTGGCAGCGGGAGTCGCCCATGAAATCAAGAATCCTCTGGGATCCATAGGCATTCATATCCAGCTCATTCAGCGGGCCGTGGAAAAAGACGGGTGCCTGGGGAAAGAGACGGCGGATAAATACCTGGGAATCATCAATGAGGAAATAGAACGGCTCAACGGCATCATCGTGGATTTCCTTTTTGCCGTGCGCCCCATGGATATCGATCTGAAAGAGACCGATCTGAACAGGCTCCTGCTGGACATCATGGATTTTATAAAATATGAAGCGGAAGAAGCCCGGGTCGATATGCTCGACAATCTGGGGAAGAGTCTCCCCAAGGTGCTGTTAGACGAAAAATTCATCAAGCAGGCCGTTCTCAACATCATCAAAAACGCCCTGGCCGCCATGCCCGATGGAGGGACCCTGACCTTTACCACCGAGGACGAAGGAGATATGGTTGCCTTTACCCTGCGGGATACGGGGATCGGCATAAGCGAAGAAAACATGGCCAAGATCTTTGAGCCCTATTTTACCACCCGGGAATTCGGCAGCGGTCTGGGGCTGACCTTGGTGTATAAGATCATCCGGGAGCACGGGGGAGAAATATCCTTGAAATCCAGAGAAGGTGAGGGGACTTGTTTTACCATTCGGCTTCCCGTATCCCGGAAAGACCAGCGGCAGATTGACTGGAAAAGGAAGGAAGCATGAACTTCAGTATTCTCATAGTGGATGACGAGAAAAATATCCGGGAAGGCCTGGCGGCATCCATGGAAATGGACGGGTATGAGGTGGTTCTGGCTTCCAACGGAGTGGAAGCCCTGCGGGTCCTGGAAAAAGAGTATGCAGACCTGGTCATTGCCGATCTGAAGATGCCTGAAATGGGGGGGGAAGAACTCCTGAAGCATATCAGTTCCGCTTACCCCACCGTACCGGTGATCATCCTTACCGGTCACGGAACCATCGAATCGGCGGTGAACGCCATGAGAAACGGGGCTTATGATTTTCTCACCAAACCGGTCAATCTGAACCGTCTTTCGCTGCTGGTAAAGCGGGCTCTGTCCAACAGGGAACTGGTGTTGAAACACCGGGAGCTTCAGGAAGAGGTGCGCCGTATCTCCAGCCGGCGGAAATATTCGGACATCATCGGGAAGAGCGCCCAGATGAAAAGAGTCCTGGATGTGGTTGAACAGGTAGCTTCCACCAAGGCCTCGGTTCTGATCACCGGGGAAAGCGGCGTGGGGAAAGAGTTGGTAGCCAATGCCCTGGTGCAACTTTCCGACAGGGCTGAAAAACCTTTTATCAAGGTCCACTGCGCCGCTTTGTCGGAGTCTCTGCTGGAGAGCGAACTCTTCGGCCATGAAAAGGGTTCTTTTACCGGCGCGGTGGCTCGAAAAAGGGGAAGGTTCGAACTGGCGAACACGGGAACCATCTTTCTCGATGAAATCGGTGAAATCAGTTCCCAGGTGCAGGTGAAAATACTGAGGGTCTTACAGGAAAAAAAATTCGAGAGAGTGGGGGGCGAGGAAACCCTGGAGGTGGACGTGCGGATTATTTCCGCCACCAACAGGGATCTGAAGGCGGAAATTCAAACGGGAAACTTTCGGGAAGACCTTTTCTACCGGTTGAATGTGGTGAATATCTTTGTGCCCCCCTTAAGGGAGCGAAAGGAGGATATCCTTCTACTGGCCACAGCTTTTCTCAAGGAATTCGCCGAAGAAAACGGGAAATCAATCCAGGGGATCGATTCCCGAGCCAGAATGCTATTATCGGCCTATTCCTGGCCGGGGAATGTGCGGGAACTCCGTAACTGTATGGAAAGCGCCGTGGTGATGTGCCGGAGTAACAGTATCTCCGTGGAAGACCTCCCCCCGTCGGTGGTGGATGAAAAAGATGCCTCGGATATCCGGGTTCCCCTGGGGAGCACCATGGAAGAGGCTGAAAAAAGAATCCTTCAGCATACTTTGGTATTCGCCGGGGGAAACAAGACTAAGGCCGCCGATATGCTGGGGATCGGAAGAAAAACACTTCACAGAAAAATCGCTGAATACGGTTTGGAAGAGTAAGCGAAAGGCTCTAGACCCGGCCCGTTTCGTGAAACACTTTTATCCGCCGAAAAGCAAGAATGAGTTTCTGGGTGATCTCGGTGGCTTCTCGCTGCTTTCCCGCCTCCGCCGCGTGAAGGTCCGGGTGGTAAGCCCGTAATTTTTCCCGGTAGGCTTTCTTCACTGCATCAAAGGGCGCACCTGGGGGAAGACCTAAGGTTTCATAGTCTTTCCGCAAGGTTTCCGGTATATGGGCAGCCTTCGAAGCGGTGCTTGCATCGGAGAAATCATCCTCATCGAGAAAGCGATTCAGCTCCTCCCAGGCTTCCCTCATATCATCGTCGGAGATGTCCTCATACCGGTCATAGCCCCGGCCGAAATCACCCTGCATGTTGGAACGGATCAGTCTTTCCAGTCTATCCAGTATCTGGCCCACGTCTTGCTCCTTGCGTTTATCCTCACTATATCCTAAGGGATAAGGTTTTATCTACTCCCCGACGGGGGGACATCGTAATAAAAAAAACCGGAGAAGGAATAAGCCGCGGCGGCGGTGACGAACAGATCATTGGAAGGCTCATCCCAGGAGACGTGCAGATCGCAGCGTCCCACCCGCACGAAGACCTGGCGGTCACAGAATCCGTTGAGGATGGAAACCACCGCCGCAGCTCCGGCACAGGTAATATAATCCTTTTCAGAGCCGGGGAAGATCACCCGGATTCGCAGATCCTCCGGGGTGTACACCCGGGTGCCTACCGGCTGCAGGGCACAGCCCGAGTGCTCCCACACGGTTTTAGACAGCTGTTTCCAGTCCCCGGAGGATTCCTCATCAAGAAAAAAGACTGAAAGAGGACGGAGAATAAAAATCGGGTAGGTCACCAGCGTCTTTCCCTGGGCTGAAATATATTCGGCATGGTCGGCGTCCTGCTGTTCTCTCAGCACGGTCCCGTCCGGCAGCGCGGGATTATCCAGGCGTACGGTGAAATGGGTGCTGTCCAGCACTTTTATATCCCGTCTGATCCCCGATTCCGTAAGGCGAATAACCGTGGGCTCCGAATTGCCGGAATCGAAGAGGTACTGGGCGGCGCAGACCAGGGCGTCGGGAGAAACACCCGATTCCTTTCCCGTAGGCAGGAAATAACGCACCAGGAAACGGTTATCCTGGCGCTGAAGGATATACACCACACCGCTTCCCCCGACACCGCGAAGACGGTTGCACAGACGCCTTGAAAGGGCGGGAAGAAGGGACGGCTCCGGGGTGGGCAGGCGGAGGAAACTGACCAGAATCAGGTCGCTGCCGCACACCCGGAGTTTAAAAAACTCGAACTCCATGATCTAACGATTTTACTATGGAATAGGCTGAACCGCCAGACGGAAAAATATTTTCTTATCCGGAACAAACGGGAAGGCTGTCCTTTTCCCGCAGAGCCTTGAGATACCCCATCTCCACGAAGGTCTCGGCGTTCAGTATGGCTGCCCCGGCGGCTCCACGAACGGTATTGTGGCCGAGGATCACCATTTTTATATCCAGCACCGGGCAGGGGCGTATCCTGCCCGCGCAGGCGGACATACCGGCGTTTTTCCATACATCCCGGGCCGGCTGAGGACGGTTATCCTCCCGGAAAACGAGAATCGGTTTCTCCGGCGCCGAGGGAAGGGACAGTTCCTGGGGAGGTCCGGTGAAGGCTTCCAGCACCGCCATAATCTCTTCAGGCGAGGCTTTTTCATGCAGTCCCAGGGAAACACTTTCCGTGTGGCCGTCGAAAACCGGTACCCGATTACATTGGGCGCTGATGGTCATTTCGGCGTCCAGGATGGTCTCTCCCCGCAGGGTTCCGAGAATCTTCTTCGTCTCGGTTTCCATTTTTTCCTCTTCCCCGCCGATGAAGGGAATCACGTTTCCCAGGATGTCCATGGAAGGGACCCCCGGGTATCCGGCCCCGGAAATAGCCTGCATAGTAGTCACATGGACGGTGTGAACACCGAAGGCCTTCTGAATCGGGGCGAGGACCATGGCCAAAAACATGGTGGAGCAGTTTGAATTGGTAATGATGCCCCCGGCGTATTTCTGTCGCAGGACCATATCAAAATGATCCGAGTTCACCTCGGGAATGATAATAGGAACATCCGGATCCATCCGATGATTCTTGGCGTTGGAAACCACCAGGTGTCCCCGGTTCGCGTAAGTCTCTTCAATGGGGCCGGCGGCCTGGGAATCCATCCCTGAGAAAAGAATAAGGCTTTCTAAGTCTTCATCTGACGACTTGACGACCATATCGGCGACCTCGGCGGGCATAAAGGAGTCCTGTTTCCAATTGCACACCTCTTTGTACCGGGTTCCCGCCGATTTCGGCGAGGCAACCAGTTCGTTGACGTAGAAATAGGGGTGATTTTGCAGCAGGGCGATAAATTTCTGCCCTACGGTACCGGTGGCGCCCAGGACGGCGACGGGAGTTTTTTCCATGACGTTCTCTCCTTGCAGGGTGTGTTAGTTGGCGTTTTGTCCGGTATTTCGAGACCGAAGTCTACTTACATGGTGGCTTGATCAATAGCGCTCCACTCATGACGAGTGACAGTTGCCGGGGTATTCTCCCCGGCAGCCAGGAAACAGTCCTTCGGGGGCTGCCCCTTCGGCGGAGATCGCCTTTCCCGGGTCGTCGTCAGGGTCCCGAAAACCCCTCAGACCGGTACTAATCGTACTCCGCTCCTCTACTGACCGGCAAAATCGTTGTTGTGTTTTACTATATAAACAAGCCTGTGTCAACTCATTTTTTCCCCTGGAATGCTTGATCTTTTTCCAGGCTTCACCATAATAATCAGCATGAATTCCCCGGAGCGGCTGGCGGAAAAGCCTTTGACCATTCTCAGAAAAGAAATACTTGCCGCTCAAGGGCGAGAAATTGTGGCCGTCGGCAGAATAGATCAACAGGGTAGTATTACGAAAGTTAAAATTCTCGCCCGGGGAACCCCGGATGCCGCACCGGCGGTTCTTTCTGCCCTGGAGAGGGGGGATGTGGTGCTGCACAATCATCCCTCCGGGAATCTGTCCCCCAGCGGTGCGGATCTGAAAGTGGCTTCGGAGCTTGGTTCCCTGGGAGTAGGCTTCGTAATAATGGATAACCCGGTGGAACACTTGTATTGGGTAGTGGAACCGGTGCTGAGGAAAAAGATCAGAAAACTCGAGGTGGAAAAGTTATCCAGCCTGCTGTCCCCGGAAGGAAAGATGGCCGAACTGGAGGGCTATGAATACCGGGGCGCCCAGGTGGAAATGCTGCGCCTGGTATCCGACAGTATGAATGCCGGCACCAGCTGCGCGGTGGAAGCGGGAACGGGGGTAGGAAAGTCACTGGCTTATCTGCTGCCTTCGGTGGAATGGGCCGCGGTAAACGGAGAAAGGGTTGTGGTGTCTACAGCCACCATCAATCTGCAACAGCAGCTTATCGAAAGGGACATTCCCCTGGTGAAGGAGCTTCTTCACCGGGACCTGAAAGCGGTATTGGTGAAGGGTCGGGGGAATTACCTCTGTCGAAGACGCCTTGATCAACAGATGGAAGAGCAGGATCTTTTCAGTGAAGACGATGAGGAACTGAAGGCCCTTAAAGCCTGGTCTCAGGTTACCGAAACCGGCAGTAAATCGGATCTCTCTTTTTTTCCCCGGGACGAACTGTGGAACAGTGTCTGTTCGGACAGTGAAATCTGTCTGGGGCTTCGATGCGCTTACAGGGAAAACTGTTTCTTCCTCAGGGCCCGGAGAGAAGCCGCCGCCGCGGGGCTTCTGGTGGTGAACCATCATCTCCTTTTCTCGGATCTTTCCTTAAGGCTTTCATCTTCCGGCTTTGAAGGCACCGCCGTGTTACCTCCCTTCAAGAAAATTGTTTTTGACGAAGCTCATACCATCGAGAGGAGCGCCACCAGTTATTTTTCCGAAAGTTTCAGCCGTTATTCCCTGGAACGAATCCTTTCCAGAATCCATCGGGTAAAAAAGGGTCGGGTGCTGGGACTCATGTATCTCTTAGGCGGCCTCGGCAAGAGGAGGGATGTCCTGGATGCAATCCCCCGGGAGATCGACAGCCTCATGGAACATATGAACGCTCTGGATACCCTGGCCTTGGACCTCTTGAGGAACGAGTCGGCCTTTCGATTCCATCCCGCTGATTCGCCGGACCGATATACCGGCCTTCTTGATGAGCTCCGGGAGGTGGAGCGAGGAGTGAAAAAGATCGCCGAGATTCTGTCCGAGGGTCTGGAAGGCCTGGAGGACGATGAAGAAGAAGAGTCTCCCCTGCTGTACGAAGCAAAACAGGTGATGCGGAGGCTCAAAATTGCCGGGGGAGTCTGTGCGGGTTTCGGCGATTACCCTGAGAAGACCGATAAAATTTTTTTTATTGAAGCCCTGCGGGGAAAAAGGAAAAGCGCCCGTTTCACCATAGCCCCTCTGGATATCACTGATATCATGAAGAAAGCTGTTTTCGAACCCTTCAGCAGTATCGTCTTTACCTCCGCCACCCTGGCCGTGCGGGATGATTTTACCTACTGGCGAAAGCGCAGCGGTTTGTCGGATCAGGAGCTGGCCCTGGGAATTTTCTCCAGCCCCTATCCTTATGATAGGAATGTGCTCTTAGGAATACCCACGGATGCTCCTCCGCCGGCTTCGCCGGAATATGTATCCTTTCTGTCCGATTTTCTTGGGAAGGTTTTGGAAGTATCGGAGGGGGGGGCTCTGGTGCTTTTTACATCCTATGCCATGATGCGGGAAGTGTGGGAGAGGACTCGCGAAGGGCTGACGAATCTGGGAATCTCCGTTTCCAAGCAGGGGGATGATGACCGAGGGAGGCTGCTGTCCCGGTTTCGGGAAGATACCGGCAGCGTTCTTTTTGCTACCGACTCCTTCTGGGAGGGAGTGGATACCCCGGGAGATGCCCTGAAGGTTCTCATCCTCTGCCGTCTGCCCTTCCGGGTTCCATCGGACCCGGTTATCGCCGCCCGGCAGGAGGCTGTGGAGGCGGCCGGGGGTAATGCCTTCAAGGATATTTCCTTGCCCGACGCGGTCACCAGGTTCAAGCAGGGATTCGGCAGGCTAATACGCAGAAGCTCGGACCGGGGAGTCGTTTTAGTGACGGATAACAGAATTCTCACCAAACCCTACGGCCGGATGTTCCTGGAGTCCGTTCCGAAAACCGAACGTAGCACGAAAGAATCCGGCTATCTCCTCGAAGACGTGGAAACCTTTCTCTATCGACAGCAGACATAAAAAAGGCTGTCCACTGCTTTGGACAGCCCCGTGACGGAATAAAAAGATGTCTCTGCTATTCGATAATAGCGAGAATGTCGGACATCTTCATAAGCAGATGTTCTTCACCGTCAATTTTGACCGTGGTGCCGGCGTACTTGTCGTACATGATCTTCTGGCCGGGTTTCACCTTAATGGCATCCTTGTCGTCACCGACTTCCTTTACCACACCGGTCTGAGTCTTTTCTTGCGCGGTCTGGGGAATGTAGATACCGCCCGAGGTCTTTTCTTCCATGGTCTCCATTTTCACGAGAACACGGTCACCAATTGGTTTGATCTTCATGTTGCTTCCTCCCAACTCATGCCGAGATATTGTTTACATCCCTGTTAAAGCAAAGATATATCTTTAGGAAAATATACGTATGATCGGCCCAAGGGTCAAGAAATTAATCAATGGATATGTAAGATTAATTTAAGCTTGCCGGAGAAGCCTTTCTCTTCGTATGTTAGTGGTGCGAGGTAAGTGATTCATGGACGACTGGAAAAGAGAATTCTCCCGAGCGAAATACTACCTTTCCAGGCACCGGCCCGATATCGCCTTAAAAAAACTTGAGAAGGCTCTGGCAGGATGCCCGGTTTCCCGGGCTCGAGATCTGGCCCGGGTGCTTTTTTTCCTCGGCATTACCTTACGAAAACTGGGGCTTTCCGACAGTGCCTTAAAAAGCTGGAGTGCCGGTTCCAGGGTCGACCGCAGCAGTTCCGCCGCCCGAATGCTGAAGCGATTCCAAAACGAATACGGAATGAAAAGGCAGCCTACCCGGGATCAGGATGATTGGCAGGCCTTTTTCGCCATTCATTTAAACCGCTATATTCGTGGTAAGAGCTCCCTGGCCCTGGGTACCCTGGCGGAAAGAGATATGGTAACCGATTTAATCCGGGAGAGGTTTCTCCTGTTACGGAATGAGTACGCCCTGGAGCATCTGGATACCGGCGCGAAATATCGCCTTTTTCACGGGGTTATAATCGTTTTTCCCCGTTTCTTTCCCGACCGTCCGTCAAGCGAGCAGCCGATATGGGTGGATTTCAATAAAAAACACCGAATGCTTCCCGATGACACTTGTTTCTGCGGTTCCGGGCGGCCTTTTATGCAGTGCTGCGGACGCGCTCCGGGGGTTTCCGAGCTGATGAACGGGTTATTATGACGCGTAATTTTCGGGAATTTCTGTTCCCGGGTAATTTTGACCCACTTTATTGAGCCTCCTTTCGGAGCAGCCGGATCGGAAAAAATAATTCTATATATGATAAATAAATAAAAATATTTTTTATTCCGTCTTTTTGGCATGAATCCTGCAAAATATAAGCAGGAGGACGCAATGAAGGCAGAAAAAAAGATAAAGAGCAGACAGACGGTCAAGGATGATGAAAATGTTCTCTCCATGTACCTCCAGGAAATAAACAGAATACCTCTCCTTTCAAGGAAAGAAGAAGATACTTATGCCAGAAGAGCCGCCGCGGGGGATAAAGCGGCCCAGGATATGCTGGTGAAGGCGAATTTACGGTTCGTGGTCAACGTGGCAAAAAAATACCAGAATCAGGGGCTTCCCCTTTCCGATTTAATCAGTGAGGGAAACATCGGCCTCATGCATGCCATCGAGCGATACGATGTGGACAAGGGGTATCATTTCATATCCTACGCCGTGTGGTGGATCCGGCAAGCCATTTTAAAGGCGATTTGTGAAAAATCAAGGATGATCCGTCTCCCCTTGAACAGAGCCAACGAGCTTGTGCAGATAGAGAAGGCAAGAAAGTTTTTACAGTCGGAACGGGGTGAAGACCCGGAAATTCATGAGATCGCTTCGGCGGTTCACATGGAAATGAACCATGTGTCGGATCTTCTTTCGATTTCCCGGGATCTGGTATCCCTGGAGACCCCCGTGTATTCGGAGAAAGATTCTTCCGAACTGGGAGATTTTATCGAGGACACAGATTACAGTCCTCCGGAAGTTCGGGTTATCGAATCTTCCCTGCGGGATGATATAAACAGCGTTCTGGACACCCTGTCGGACAAGGAATCGGATATTATTCAGCACCGTTTCGGACTGAACGGTAAGAGCCCCTTGTCTCTGAAGGAAATCGGCGATCGGTACAACCTGACGAAAGAACGGATTCGTCAGATCGAAAAAAAGGCCCTGAAGAGGCTGCAGCACCCTTCGAGGAGCAAGTACCTGGAGGCTTACATAGCCTAAAGAAAAAGCTGCCCCGTAAGGGTTCGGCGTTCACTATATATTGGGAGCGTTCCTTTCTTGTGCTTCAAGGAGGGAGCGCTTTTTTTTACGATCACCGGATTACGCAGGAGCGTTCCTGCCGATTCGATCTCAGCCTTGCAGCCCTTACCCCCGTCCTTCTTGACAGGGGAGGGGGGAATATCATACAGTAGCAGCGAAACTTTCCACAGCAGTGCCCGCACGTAATCAAAAATCATGGAGGTATACTTGTAATGGCTGCAATAAAATACGTTTATTTCTTCGGTAATAAGAAGGCCGAGGGAAACGCTAAGATGAAAGATGTCCTGGGGGGGAAGGGGGCCAATCTCGCCGAGATGACCAGTCTGGGTGTCCCGGTGCCTCCGGGTTTTACCATTTCCACCGATGTATGCGAAACCTTTCATAAAAAAGGAAAGACCTACCCGTCGGGGCTGAAAAAAGAAGTAGCCGATTATCTGGACAAACTGGAAAAACTCATGGGGAAAAAACTCGGTGACCCGGCAGATCCTCTTCTGGTTTCGGTACGATCCGGTGCGGCGATCTCCATGCCCGGGATGATGGAGACCATCCTCAACCTGGGTTTAAACGACAAGGCGGTTCTCGGTTTGGCTGAGAAGACGGGAAACCCTCGGTTTGCCTGGGATGCCTATCGGCGTTTCATTCAGATGTTCGGGAATGTCGCCAAGGGTATGGATGGTTCGGTCTTCGAGGAAATCCTCGAATCCACCAAGGCGAAAAAAAAGGTAGAGCTGGATACCGATCTGAACGCGGAAGATCTGCAGAATCTGGTGGATCGGTATAAGAAAGCCTATAAAGCCCACATGAAAGAAGAGTTCCCCCAGAACCCCATGGATCAATTATGGGCGGCCATTGATGCGGTATTCCAATCCTGGGAAAACCCCAAGGCGGTGAAATATAGAAAGCTCAATGATATCAAGGGGATCAAGGGTACCGCGGTAAACGTACAGACCATGGTTTTCGGTAACTTCGGTGATGATTCCGGAACGGGGGTTTGTTTTTCCAGAGATCCTTCCACGGGGAACAATGTCTTCTACGGTGAATACCTGATGAACGCCCAGGGTGAAGACGTGGTGGCAGGCATCAGAACGCCGAAGAAAATCAGTGCTCTGCAGAAGTCAAATTCTGAAATTTACAAACAGCTGGTGGCCATAAAGGATCAACTGGAAAAGCATTACCGGGATATGCAGGACATGGAGTTTACCATTCAGCAGGGTAAATTGTTTCTCCTGCAGACCAGAACCGGGAAACGAACCGGTCCCGCTGCTTTGAAATGCGCGGTGGATATGGTGAAGGAAAAGCTCATTACCCAGGAAGAAGCCCTGTTACGGGTAACGGCGGATCAGCTGGACCAGCTTTTCCATCCCATGATCGATCCGAAATACCGGAAATCTCTGAAGGCGCTGGCCAAGGGGCTCAATGCCTCGCCGGGTGCCGCTACCGGGCAGATTGTTTTTTCCGCCGATGAAGCGGAAGCCTGGGCAAAGGATGGCAAAAAGGTCATGCTGGTTCGCAAAGAGACCTCACCGGAAGACATCGGGGGCATGGCTGTGGCGAAGGGCATTCTTACATCCACCGGAGGAATGACCTCCCACGCCGCGGTAGTTGCCCGGGGCATGGGAACACCCTGCGTGGCCGGGTGTAAAGACGTCAAGGTTTCGGGAAAAACGGTTCTGGTGGGAGAGAAAAAATTCAAGGAAGGCGACTGGATCTCCATCGACGGTACCACAGGAGAAGTCTTCGAAGGCGAGGTGCTGCTGGTCAATCCTAAGATCACCGGAGACCTGCAGACCTTTCTGAAATGGGCCGATCAGGTCCGCCTTGCTTCGGCGAGAAAGAGTGTGAAGGAAAAGGGATTCCGGGTACGAACCAATGCCGACCAGCCCCTGGACGCCAAGGTGGCCAGGAATTTCGGTGCCGAGGGCATCGGTCTCTGCCGAACCGAACACATGTTCTTTGACGAAGGGAAGCTGGAGATTTTCCAGGAAATGATCGTGGCCGGCAACCGGGAAGCCCGGATGAAGGCTTTGAAGAAACTCCTTCCCCTGCAGAAAAAGGATTTCAAAGGAATCTTTCTGGCCATGGAAGGCCTGCCGGTAACCATTCGCCTTCTGGACCCCCCGCTTCATGAGTTTGTTCCCAAGACCGACCAGGATATAAAGGAACTGGCTAAGAAGGTTGGGGTAAAACCGGCGGTGCTGAAACAGATCAGTGAGTCCCTCCATGAACTGAACCCCATGCTGGGACACCGGGGATGCCGACTGGGAATTACCTATCCGGAAGTCTATGATATGCAGGTTGAGGCGATCATGCGAGCCGCCTGCGAGGTAGCGAAACAGAAGAAGAAGGTCTTGCCGGAAATCATGATTCCCCTGGTCGGCACATGGGAAGAGCTGAAAATGCTGCGGGACAACGCCGAAAGGGTTATACAGGATGTTTTTGTGTCGATGAAGATGAAGATCGATTATAAAATTGGCACCATGATTGAGATTCCCCGGGCTGCCATCACGGCGGATAAGGTGGCGGAACACGCCGATTTCTTTTCCTTTGGCACCAACGACCTGACCCAGATGACCTACGGCTATTCAAGGGATGACGTGGGTTCCTTTGTTCCGGAATACCTGGAAAAGAATATTTTGGAACATGATCCCTTTCAGGCCCTGGACCAGGAAGGAGTCGGTCTTTTGGTCGCCATGGCGGTGGAAAAAGGCCGGAAGGTGAAAGCAGATCTGAAGCTGGGAATCTGCGGTGAACACGGCGGAGATCCGTCTTCCATCGAGTTTTGTTACCGCAGCGGTCTTAATTACGTGTCCTGCTCCCCCTATCGGGTGCCCATTGCCCGTCTGGCCGCCGCTCACGCGGTACTGCAGAACCGTTGATTCGTTTATAACGGCATACCGGGGCTGTCCTCTTAAAGGGCAGCCCCTTTTTATGCCTGGAAAGGAACATCCCTTGGTAAAGGACCTTTACGACACCTTACTGGAAACCTACGGCCCCCAGGGCTGGTGGCCCTTATCTCATCGGATTGGTGAACCGGGCTTCACATCGGAAGGATATCACCCCGGGGTCTTCCCCGTCTTAAGAGAAGAAGATCGTTTTCACATTGTCACCGGAGCGGTACTCACGCAGAACACAGCCTGGAAGAATGTCAGGAAGGCCCTGACGGCTCTGGAAGACGCGAAGATACGCCGTGCCGAAGATCTGGCGGTCCTGCCCCTGGATAACCTCTCTCAACTGATCCGCCCCAGCGGCTACTACAATCAAAAGGCGAAAAAGCTCCAAGGCGTTATGGGCTTTTTTCTCCGGGGTGGGCATTTGAAAACAGGAATACCGCCGGAGCGGCCTAGGCTGCTGAATGTCTGGGGAATAGGTCCGGAAACCGTTGATTCGATCTTACTGTACGCCTTCGATGTTCCGGTCTTTGTGGTGGATGCATACACATTCCGGTTATGGGAACGTTTCTTCGGCTCATCCTGCAATAAAGACTATCATGCTCTGCAGGAATCCATTACCCGGGAGCTTCCACGGGATGCCAGAGTATATCAGGAATTCCACGCCCTCATTGTCC
>JAFGDJ010000073.1 GCA_016932135.1 Spirochaetales bacterium
ATTCGCCGTGAGGCGGCCCATCTCCCGCATGGCCGCCTGGTTGTGGGCCATGAAGAGCAGCTTGTTCCGGGCCTGGAAGTCCACCAGGGCTCTCATGGACCCTTCCTGTTTTACCCGCCGGAAGTCCGCCCGGGTGAAAACTGCCGTGTAGAACTGCTCGCGCAGGGTGAAGTTCTGCAGCCGCCCCTCGTTTTCCACCGGTACTTCCGGGTAATATTGAGTGACGGCGGCGCCGAAGAACCCGGCATCCTTGCCTTCCACCCGGGCGTCCTTTCCCTTTCCCGCGTAGACCTTCACCTCCCGGTTGCCGCAGCTGGGGGATTTTTCCTTCAGGATAAACCCGTCCAGCCCGGCGAGATGAGGAATCCGATCTTCGCAGTAGGCTTTCATCGTCTCCGTCAGGTCCCTCCCGGTAGCGGGTTGGTACAGCCTGAGTTCCCCGGCTTCCCTAATGACGCGGATGGGGTCCCGGGGAATGCCGAGACCGATATCCGCTTCCGGGCAGAGGGTGATAAAGTCCACATGGGGTTTTAACGCCCGCACGAAGGGGCAGCCGATCATCATGGCGTTCCACCGGCAGGCCTGGTGTTCTATGCAGCGGCTGATAAAAATCTGCGGGCGTTCAAAGTTTTCCATGGTTCTCCTTCCCGGAAGGGGGATGGGATTATCCGCTTCTCCCCTGTAAGACCCCCGGTGTCGATTTCTTTTTCAAATTATAGGACTTCCCCGCTGGAAATGCCACCGGAGGCGGAGGGGGGGATTTATCATCCCCCTCCGGCAACCACAGCTTTTAAGGCCTTCTCCGCCAGGGCTTTCAAGGCTTCCTCATCGTCGTCCCCGGCTACCCGGTTTGACCGGATGGCTCCGCATTTCCTGCAACGGTGGAGAATGGCCGTATCCCCCCCCTCCCGGACCCACAACCCGATGGGTTCCATCAACCCACGGCACAGCTCCCTGCGGTCTCCGGGGGTGATGTCTACGTGGAGGCTGTGAAGGCAAAAGGGGCAGTGGTTCCGCTGCCGGGTCCCCGGAGCCCCGGGATTCACCGGGGATCCACAAAACCTGCAGATAAAAAAACCGTCGTCCGAAGATTCCCTTCTCCGCGACCTGCTGGTGGTGTAATTCATACGGCCCTAGGTCCCCTCTCGTTTTTTCAGTTCCCGGGAGTACTTGGCGATGTCTTTCCACTTCTTCTCCCGTTCCCTTTTAAGACGGTCGTCTTCCCGGGAGGCGGCGAACTCGACCTCTCTCTTCAGCTTCAGGTAGCTTTGATATCTCTCCTGGCTTAAAACGCCGTCGGCCAGGGCCGCGGAGACCGCGCAGCCCGGTTCGCCCTGATGGGTGCAGTCGGAAAATCTGCATGAGGCCGCCAGGGCTTCGATCTCATCAACCACGTCGGAAAAGGCTGAATTCAATCCCTCTTCATCAACGCTGAGCCCCACTTCCCGGATTCCCGGGGAGTCGATGATACATCCAAGCCCGGGGATCAGAAAGAGTTCCCGCAAGGATGTGGTATGCCTGCCCCGGCCGTCGGCTTCCCGTACCGCCTGGGTTTTTCTCAAAGCCGCTCCCGCCAGGGTGTTGAGAAGGGTGGATTTGCCGACTCCCGAGGACCCCATGAACACACCGGTTTTGCCCGGCGATAGAATGCCCCGGAGGTCCTCCGTCCCCAGGCCGGTAACCGCGGAGACCGGAAATACCGGCACGCCGGGAGAGGATGCCTCGATCCGCTCCGTATAGGCTTTCGGATCGTCCACCAGGTCCGCCTTGTTGAGGATCACCACCGGCTGAGCACCGCTGTCCCAGGCGAGGACGGCCATGCGTTCCGCCCTGGCGGGGTTGAAATTCTTGTCCAGCCCCATAACGATGAACACCGTGTCGATGTTCGCCGCCAAAAGCTGTGAACGGCTGCCGCCGCCGGTGGAAAGCCGTTTTAATGCCGTCATTCTCGGCAGAATTTTCCTGATGAGTCCGCCCGTATTGTCCTGGTACGGTTCAATGGCGATCCAATCGCCGGTGCAGTAGGTGATTCCCTCCGCTTCCATGGACCGGCCGAAACTCCCGGGAATGGAGCACCACAGCTCCCCGGCTTCGGTAACGGTTAAGAGTTTTCCCCTGGCGTGGGCGATGATCCTTCCGGGAATCCAGCCCTTTTCCGCCAAGGGCGTGAAGGAATCCTGGAAAACGGAATTCCATCCGTAGTGTTCGAGTATTTTTAAAGGTTGATTATCCAAGTTTGTTTATCCCCTGATACGCATTTGGATGCGAATATATAGTGAGTGATATCACAGGGGAGAAGGAAGGCTTAATGTTACCTAGACTGCTGAAAGAAGCTTCCGTTAACCCTGTGACCCTGTAGTGGGAACCATCCGGGCAACCGACATAAATGTACCTCTCTTATCATTAGGATGGGGGTGAGCATACCACGGGAAGGTTTTTTTTGTAAAGTGGTAAGCCTTCCTTTCATGCCGGGAAAACAGATGTTGAATCCTTTTACGGTCTGGATTAGGATGGTTGCAGGAGGAAAATATGAGGAAATTGCTGATCTTTCTTTTTCTGGCGGTTATGCTTGTGAGTATGATCGGATGCGCCGCGGGGCCCAACCCCTATGAGAGAACCCCCAACGATGAAAACGAGGTGGCCGGTTTCTGGATGGGGCTGTGGCACGGGTTTATCACCCCGGTGACCTTTATCATCTCCCTTTTCAGCGACAAGGTTCACCTGTATGAAATCCACAACAACGGAAACTGGTACAACTTCGGCTTTGTCATCGGCCTGTCGGCGATCTTCGGCGGCGGCGGGGGAGGCTCCTGCGCGGCCCGGCGAAGGCGGCGGGACGGCTAGGAAGGAGCTATTAGGCTTTCTGCCCCCAGGGACCGCCCTGAGGGATATTCTGAACCGTTGAACTGAAAACCAGACCGTGCGGCTATAAGCGCGTTATCAGGGAGAAAGTATGGGCAAGGATGAAGATTACGGGTACTGGGAGAAGACCAAGGATATCATCGACCAGTATATCGATATCATGCTCAATTATCGTCAAAGCGGTCATCCCGGGGGGTCCCGGTCCAAGGTCCATGCCCTGGTAAGCCTTCTTCTCGGCGGGGCTATGCGCTGGGATATCCGGCACCCTGAAAAACCCTTGGCCGACCGGTTTGTCCTCGGGGCGTGGCATACGATTCCCCTTATCTACGCTACCCTGACAGCCTTGAATGAAGCCTTAAGGATACAGTTTAACCGCACCGGGGACGAACAGTACAGGCTCGACCGCGGAGGAGCCCTCTACCATGAAGACCTCCTGGCCTTCCGTCACAAGGGTGGGCTGTCCGGTCACGCGGAGATGCAGGGAAAGACCCTTTTTCTGAAATTCAATACCGGTCCCTCCGGTCACGGCAGCCCCGCGGCCGCGGGAATCGCCCTGGCCCTCAAGAGGGCGGGAGCCGGTGAGGTGAAGGTGTTTATTCTCGAGGGGGAAGGGGGACTCACCCCCGGGGTGACCCATGAAACAGCCAACTCGGCCTGGGGGCTTGCCCTGGACAATCTCTATGCCCTCGTTGACTGGAACGATTTCGGTATCGACAACCATCCCTACAGCGACGTGGTGTACGGCACGCCGGAAGACTGGTTTTCCAGTCACGGCTGGAAGGTTTTTTCCGCGGAACAGGGAAGCCAGTGGTCCTCGATAGCTCCGGCCCTGGAGCAGATGGTCTCCGCCGAGAACCCTGAAAGGGTTCCAAAGGTCCTCTGGTTCAAGACCCGGAAGGGAAGGGGGTACGGTAAGTACGACAATGCGTCCCACGGCAGCCCCCACGGAATGAACAGCCAGGAGTACTGGGAGACAAAAAGAGTCTTCGCCGAAAGGTACAATGTGAAGTTCATCAACCAGGACGGCAAGGCTCCTGAGGACCGGAAAGCCCTGGAAGGGGAATTCCTGGCAAATCTGTCTGTGGTGGCTTCGGTCCTCCGGGATGATGAAGCCCTGGTTGAATACCTGGCCGGCCGGCTGGTCGAACTGGGAGATTCGGTTCCCGGGGAACTGCCGGGAGTCTGCGTAGCTCCGGGGAAGAACCCCTTGAAGGATAACCGGCTTTTCGATTTCCGGTCCTATCCTTCCGAGTTATACGCCCCGGCCGGCGCGAAACAGGCGAATCGGGCGGCCCTGAAGAGTTGGGGTGCCTGGGTCAACGCTTTTTGTGCGAAGGAATACGGCCGGCCGGTGATCCTGGCAAGCTCTGCCGACCTGGCCGGATCCACCAATATCGACGGTTTCGGAGAAGGGTGGGGTGATTTCCAGGGGTACGGCTGGTACGAGCGTTCCGGCTCTTCTCAAGGTGCCCTGCTTCCCCAGGCCATTACCGAGTTCGCCAACGCGGGGATCATGACGGGAATCGCCGCGACCAACCTGTCGAAACATCCGACCGAGGAGTTTGAAGGCTTCTGGGCGGCCACGTCGACCTACGGCAGTTTTTCCTACCTGGTCTACGGTATGCTCCGCCTCTACAGCCAGCTTGCCCAGGACTGTGATTACAGGACCGGGAAGGTCATCTTTGTGGCCGGCCATTCGGGTCCTGAAACGGCGGATGACTCGCGGACCCATTTCGGGATTTTCTCGCCCGGTGTTACCCGCCTCTTTCCCCGGGGATCCGTGATCAATCTCCACCCCTGGGAACACAATGAGGTCCCCGTACTCCTGGGGACGGCTTTGAAACTGCCGGTGCCGATAGTGGTCCTCCACCTCACACGGCCGCCCGTGGAGGTCCCGGATCGCGACGCTTTAAAAATGCCTTCACACTTCGAGGCGGCCCGGGGAGCCTACGTGGTCAGGGATTACCGCCCGGGCTTCCCCGAACAGGGAACCTTCTATGTTCAGGGGACCAGTGCCATGGCGAACCTGGTGAAGATTCTTCCCGACCTGGCCGATTCTGGCCTGAACGTCAAGCTGGTATGCGTCACCAGCGCTGAACTTTTCGCCCTGCAGGATGAAGCCTATCGGAAAAAGGTGGTCACCCATGCCGACAGGCTCAATTCCACCATCATTACCACCCAGGCCGGAAGCTCCATGCCCGAGTTCACCTTCAACCACCTGAGCAGCGAGTATGCTGTCTCGGCGGACTGGGATAACCGCTGGAGGACCGGGGGCACCCTGGAGGAGGTCCTGGAGGAAGCCCGGCTGACCCCCCCATGGATCATGAAGGGAATACAGCGCTTTGCCGGGGACCGGGATGTGAGGCTGTCCATTATAAGGAAAGGAATCGATAATCTTACGGAGTAAGCCCTGTTTTTTGGGTTATACAATAGAAGGTACAAACAATAGAAAAAGACGGGGGTAGCGAATGGTTCATCGTAGATGGGTTTTGGCGCTTTTCATGGTCTTCGTACTTATCGGTCTTACAGCATGCGGCACGATAGCCGGATCCGACCAAAGCGAGGCGGCCCGTCAATGCCTTCCCTCCGACCGGAGGGCCTCCCAAGCCGCGAAAGATCTTCTGGCCTGGTTTTGTTCCCTGGCCGAGCGAACCGAAAACAGGGTTCTGTCGGGTCAGGAAATCGGCAGTGTGGACGCGTATCAGGGGTATTATGAATACGTGACCGGTCTTTATCGTCGAACGGGTTTTCGCCCGGCGATCATATCATTGGATTATGTGGGAAATATCGGCGACCCGTCGTTTATCGATGTGGAGCGGAAAACGGATGTTCTGCTTCGGCACTGGAGATCCGGGGGGCTCGTATCGGTTCACGCCCACCTGGGGAACCCCTGGAACCGGAGGGGTGTTCACGACCAGTCGCGGGAAGACGGCGCGTTTGCCGATGCCTATACGCCGGGAACCGGGGCGTATGAGCATCTGAAAAGAGATTTCGATCTGCTGGCAAAGGAATTCCGGCGGTTGGAGGACGAGGGGGTGGTGGTGCTTTTCCGCCCCTTTCATGAAGCCAACGGGGGATGGTTCTGGTGGCATACCTCGGAACCGGAGGAATTCAAGGCCCTCTGGAGATACTGGCACCGGTACCTGACCGAAGAGAGAAACCTACATAATCTCCTTTTCGTGTATTCGCCCAGCCCGGTGTCTTCGGAAAAGCTGTTTAAGCAGGGTCCGGAGGTCTATTACCCCGGGGATTCATGGGTTGATATTACCGGGCTGGATCTATATCGAAAAGATCTGAAGGATATACCTTCGGCGAATTACCGTAAGATGATAGCCCTGGGAAAGCCTTTCGGTTTCGGAGAGCTGGGGGCTTCTTTTCCTCCCACCCCGGAGAACAAGAACTGGGATCTGCGGAATATCTCCACCGCCATGGAAAAATACTATAAAGAAGCCGTCTACTGGTTCACCTGGTCTTCCTGGAGCCCCACTGCGGTTATGTCCCTGGTTGATCTTCCCCACGCGGAAGAACTCTTTCATCATCCCCTTATCATGGCTCTGGAGGACGTGGATGCGCCCCCGGTGCCCGCCCCTTCCGTCGCGGTTGATGAAGAATCGGAGATTTCCCCGGCCTTTAAGATCGGTATCGCGGCGTTTTCCCGGGGGATCATCCTGGGAGAGCCGGACTGTTTTGAAGAGGGGGTGGCAAGGCTCAAGAATCTCCTCGGCGGAGACGTTGAGATTATCCAGGTTCGGGGTGTTTTACGCTACCGATGTAAAGAGACTCTTCAGCGGCTCCTGGAGGAAGAGCGGGTGGATATGTTGATCCTGGAAGACACCGATGATCCCTCCGGTACCCTTGAACTGGCAATCCGGGAGTATCCGGAGACCCTGTTTCTTCTACCCGTCTCCGGTGATATCCCCGAGGCCGAAAATGTTTTCCAGTACGGCATAAACTCCTCCGGCTGGTACTACCTGACGGGATTGATCGCCGGTGCCCTGACGGAAACGGACCGTATCGGCTATATCGCTCCCTCCTATGACCCCTGGAATATCGAGCACGCCAACGAGTTCGCCCTGGGAGTGGAGGAAACCGCCGGGAATGAGGCGGAGATACTGTTTTATAATTCCGCTTACGAAACTTTTCCGGCCTTGGGGGCTTTGCTGGATACGGGGTGCGATGTATTCAACGCCTGTATCGATTGGACCGATACCGTCTGGGCCCTCGAGGAGGCCCGGCGGCAGGGAAAACCGTTGTACGCCTTCAGCTACATGCTTTCCAGGAACGTCTTGCCCGGGGTTCTGGCGGCCGCACAGCCCGACGACCTGGGTCTTCTGTTGTACAGAATGATACAGGAAATCAGGGCCGGCCGGAAGATTTCCAGCCCCTATTGGACGGGTATCCGGGACGGGATAATACGGCTGGGGTCGGGAGATCCTCCGCTGGATGAAGCGGTGTCGGAAATTCTGTCGGGGAAAGCCATGCCGGGTCATCCCGGCATGACCGTGTATGACTACGTCCTGTCGCGGCACCGGGAATTGAGGGACGGAGGAAGTCCTCTGCCGCCGGTTGACTCCAAGGTATTACGGCCTGGTATCAGGGATGTTACTCCCCGGTAATCTGATGCCGGTAGGAGGTCCATCTTTGTAATGCCCTCGATTTTCTAACCGAGCTGACCCAACCCGGACCTTTATTCCGCTTCATACAGCTTGGACAACCTCTATCACTGGTTTTAATACCCTCCTGAGGGGACCTCTTTCACGACTGGTAGAACCGGGGCTTCCAGGGTCCTCTCATCCGTATCTTTTCTGCCATGGATTGTTTCAGAGATGGACATTCCTGGGTAATTCCGTTTTTTCCTTGATCTGTCGGGATAATAGTGTACAATATTTGAACTAAGTCCCGGTTAAGCGGTAGTATCATGATTTCACCGATTCTTCGAACAAAACTGATCATTCCCCCGGTTCGTCCCGACCTCGTTTCCAGGGTCCGGCTCCACGAAGTTCTGAACGAAAGTCTGAAAAGCAGACTGATACTGGTTTCCGCTCCCGCTGGTTTCGGAAAGAGTACGATACTGAGTTCGTGGCTGCGGAAATCGGATAGGGTTTCATGCTGGATTTCCCTGGACGAAGAAGACAATTCACCCGTTCAGTTCCTCACCTACCTGATAACAGCCCTGCAGAATAACAGTCCTTCTTTCTGCGATTCTATCCTCGCCTCTCTGAGGTCCCCCAGGCCTCCGGATCCTCTGACGGTTATGCCATACTTGGTCGAGGAGACCATATCTCTGCCGGAGACCGTTATCGTGCTGGACGATTACCATACCCTGCGATGCCGGGAAATACACGATATCATCACCTATTTACTGAAGCACCTGCCGCCGCAGATCCACTTTGTACTCTCGACCAGGACCGACCCGCCACTGCCCCTTGCCCGGCTCCGGGGTCTGGGACAGATGACGGAACTACGCACAGCGGATCTCAGGTTTACCCTGGAAGAGGCGGAGGAATATTTCTTTCTTAAAGGCGAGATGGATATCTCGAGTCAGGACGTTGCCCTTCTGAACGATCGTACCGAAGGATGGATTACCGGACTCCATATGGCCTTTCTTACTCTGCGGGGTAACCCGGAAAAGAGCCTGTTCATCCGGTCGTTTTCAGGGAGTAACAGGTACATTCTCGATTACCTGCTTGAAGAAGTGTTGCGGCAGCTGCCGGAAGAGATTATCTCGTTTCTGGTTAAAACGTCGATCCTCAGACGGTTTTCTGCCGACCTCTGCAGGGCGGTGACCGGGATGGAAGAGAGCCTCGGCTATCTTGAAAGACTGGACCGGGAAAATGTATTCCTGATTTCCCTGGACGACACCCGAGAGTGGTACCGGTATCACCACCTTTTCACGGACCTCTTGAAGCAGCGCCTGGCTTCTCTCGATGGAGAAACGGTGAAGGACCTGCACCGGAGGGCCAGTCTCTGGTTTGAGGATAACAACCTCTTGGGACTCTCCATCGATCACGCCCTTTTCGCCCGGGACTGGAACCGGGCTGCTGAACGTATAAGCGATTACATGGGGTCCCTTTGGGAACATGGAGAGCAAAACAGGCTCTCGAAATGGATCGCCGCGATTCCGGAATCCCTTCTGCTCGAAAACCCGGACATTCTGGTTCATTACGCCTTCACGCTGTGCTTCTCCGGTGAATTCGCCGCGGCGGAACGTCAACTCCAGTTTGCCGAAGGCGGAAAAGAGCATATAACCGAAACCCTCATGGGGAAAGCGGCGACCGTGAGGGCCTATTATTCACTCTATAGTAACAGAGTCGACCTGGCGGACAGGTTCTCCCGCTCGGCCCTGGATCTTTTGCCCGGGAAGGATCATATGTGGCGTTCCATGGCCTTTTCGATTTACGGTGATGTTCATGCGTTTCATGGGCATGTTCCGACCTGCGTGGAGATTTGGAACAAGGCTCTCTTTGAAGCCGACCTTGCCAGTAGTTCATTTTTCTCCCTCCTGGCGGCATCAAAGCTCATTGTCGCTCTAAAAAGGCTGGGCTGCCTTCACAAAGCGGAAACAACCTTCACCGAGCACTTTTCACAGGCGTCGAAACGGGAGTATCCCCAGGTTGCCGTTCCGGGGGCTTTTTACTCCGTATGGGCAAACGTGCTTATGGAATGGAACCGCCTGGATGAAGCAGCAGAGTATATGGAAAGGGGGCTATCCTTAAGCGAAAGGCAGGGTTACGCGGCCGGCATTGCCTGGAGCATGATTTCCCTTTCCGAGGCCTGTTTCGTCCGAGGTCAACTCGATCAGGCTGAAAACATGCTGAACAGGCTGGAATCCAGAATAGAAAAGGAGGGACTTCCTGCCTGGACGGGAAACTGGCTTAATGCGTGGAAAATACGCTGTCACATTTCCCGGGGGAATCTTGAGAAAGCTGAGTATATCTGCGCTGATTCCGGGATATCGCTGGACGGTGAAATTACCTATCCCCGGGAGGTGGAATACCTTGCCATGGGAAGACTCCTCTTCGAAACGGGGTCGCCGCAGGAAGCCTTGTCTCTGCTCGAAAGGCTGGATGACCATCTTATCAAAGCCGGGTGGATCGATATGTCCCTGGAGGCAAGGCTGCTTCGGGCTCTTATCTTCGAAGAACAGGGAGACGACAAAGCCGCCCTTGGGCTTGTGTCGTCGATCATGCCCCAGGCGGAGCAGGAAGGATATCTCCGTCTCTTTCTGAATGAAGGTTCCAAGGCCGCGCGACTCCTCTATAAAGCGCTATCGGCGGGAATTGCCCGGGCTTATACGGGACGGGTCCTGACCGCCTTTCCGGTTCCTGCAGGCGGGAGCTCCTGTGATGACCAGGGAAAGGGTCTGGTGGAACCCCTGAGCCGGCGGGAAAAAGAGGTGCTCCGGCAGATTGCCGCGGGTTCGTCGAATAAGGAGGCCGCCATGGCGCTGTACATATCTGAAGGAACGATCAAGAATCATCTGAAAAATATATTCGGAAAACTCGACGTGGGCAACCGAACGCAGGCTGTCGGTCGTGCTCGGAACCTGGGACTCCTGGACTGAGACCTTCCGATTATCCCTAAAATGTCCCTTTAGGGACATCACCCGGTATATCACCGATTGTATAATTTCCTCATACAAGGTGCTTGAGTCGCAAGGAGGAGCCAACTGCGTGGCGGAATGCAGGATTATTATTGAGGGACACCTGGAACCGGAATGGATTGAATGGTTCGGAGACCTTTCTGTCCATTATGATAATTCGGACAACACGGTTATAACCGGGAACGTACCTGATCAACCTGCTCTTCACGGCATTCTGGATCATATCCGCGACCTCAACTTGACCCTGATCTCGGTCAATCAATACAGGCTGAAATCGGGTATTTTTTTTTCAGAAGGAGAATAACTATGAGTCAGGTAAAATTGATCATTTCAAACATCTGTAAAGCCGTCGGTCTCGGCATGGGAGCCGCAGTAATCGTTCTGGGAATCCTCGGAGTTACCACGGCGGAAACGGGTGTAGCGATGCTGGGTATCGGCATGTTTGCCCTGGCCCTGGCGGGACTGCAAACAGCCGGAAAATAAGTATCCCTGGAGGGGATGGCTGATCCGTGAACTCGGATAAGGAGGGCATATTATGCAAAATGGAAAAAAAACTGTCTGTTGGAAGATAGCAGTTTTTCTTGTCCTGCTGAATGCAATCGGCTGGATCGGATGGTGGATCGCTTCATCTGACGGATCAGTGGAAGCTCGTGACCTGGGAACCCTGGTATGGCTCATCGGACCTTTGATCGTATCACTGGTTATCCGGCTGATTTCCCGAGATTGGGATGATATAGGTATCGGTTTTACATTCAAGGGCAACTGGCGATGGTACATCTATAGTTTCCTTATCTTTCCAGTGATAATCGGTCTGCTGCTTTTAATCGGTTTCATTTTTTCATCCCTTTCGTTCTCAAGCTTCCGGGCAGGTACTTTTATTTCGGCTCTGGGAGCCAGCCTGGTATTTACTGTTGTTAAGAACATCGCGGAAGAGTTCTCCTGGCGCGGTTTCATGACACCCAAGGTGAAGAAGCTGATTCCCCTGGTTCCGGCAGGCCACCTGGTCACAGGTATATTCTGGGGATTATGGCATATCCCCTATTATCTTGCACTCCTGGACCGAGGAGCCCTTGAAGGTTATACCTCCATCCGAATGGCAGTTTTCCTTCCCATGGTCATTCTTGGGATAACCCTTTCCGGTGTACTCTTTGGTGAAATCCGCCTGGTTACAGGATCCGTCTGGCCGGGGGTCCTGATGCACACGGTGAGTAATCTTTTAACCGTCACCCTGCTTACGGGAAACCATATTGCCTTTTCCGGCAAAACTGAAATACTATTCACTCCCGGCTGGCACGGTATTATCTTCATGATTGTTATTTCCCTTGCCGGATGTATGGTCTACGGGAAGAGAAAGGCCCGGGAGAAAAGTTCATGACAGTATCCAAACTCGAAGAGGTTTGATAGGTCTGTTTTTCCGCCTCCTCGGGCTGGGCATTGTAGATTACACTGAAAAAAGAAGGGGACTTGTTCTATTTCCTGAACTTAAAACCTTGTTGTCGCCAGGACAATGACAGCCTTCCGCGGGTACTTTATTTCCTTGTAATATAACAATATGGTTTTTATATTACAGCTTCAATTGTAGGCAAAAAGAAAGGTATAAAGTCGCGTTGTATATGTGTTGAGATGTGCATATAAAACAGTAACGTGAAAACAGTATGAAAAAGGCGAAGTAATAAATTATAAAAGGAGCCCCTCGTTTTCCATCGATATCTCAGTGAAATTGGAAATCTCCTCTCGCTTCACTATACTTTAAGCCATAATGAGGGAAAAAATGCTTGTATTCGAAGATAATTCCACCTGGCGGGGTAGAGGCGTCCTTTCCGAGCGGTTTGATGATTATAACAGTCTGTCGGAGATGTTTTCGAACCTGATTAAAGAAACGAAGGAGGTAGGCCAGGTATTCAAACGGCTTGTATCCACCGACCGCGCCCTTATCGGCCAGGAACGCTATGACCTGGCTGAAGAACTGGAAGATCTCCTGGGGGGGTATTTCTTTCTATACCGAAAGGTCCTCGGAGGAGAAAGGGATTTCTGTTCCCGGTTTTGTGAGGGGGATTGTACCTTTTCCGTGCAGTTCGACGGCTGCTCGTGGAGCGCCGAAGGAATCCTCCGGCGAGAACCGGTTTCAGGATCTTTTACCGATTGGTTTAATTCAACCCTGCTGAAAGAAACCTCTACTCTTATTCGGAAATTCGGCACATCCTTATCCGACGGATTGTTGGACGAGACTGAAAGAGAGGCGATATGCCGCGAGCTGAACGAAGCGGTGGAGCTGGTTCTCCGGGCCGACAAGGGTTTGAAAAAGGGAGATTTGTCCTGAGAACCCCCTGCCCCCGCGGCACTC
>JAFGDJ010000074.1 GCA_016932135.1 Spirochaetales bacterium
GAAACGGTCTATTTCCAGATGAATATGCCGACCTACTCCATCCGGTGGTACCAGAAAGATTCGGGAGATTACAAGGCTCAGGATGTAATGATAAAGACCGACGGCACCTGGAAGTATGCTTATCTGAAGCGGACGACGGAGTTTGATTTTACATATAACTCGGATACTCAGGATCGCACTGTATTTAATGAATCAATTACCGGTCTGGAGCTCATTACCCAGGACCATCGTCTGACAGCTACCCAGTATTACGAGAGCTGGCTCAATGACGGTTGTACTAAGTCGGACAATTATGTATATATGGCCCTTGGGGCATACCCCCATCCTACATCTCCGAATAATAAACTCTTTAGCTTTTTTGTTACGAAAGCCATGAATGAGGGAACGCAGGTGGGGAATGAGTGGACCTTGGTGAATCAAACCCTGGTTCAGTATTTCCGTCTTACCAAGGATGTGCCGAATAATGCCGGAGGCGACCATTATAGCATCGGTAAAAACCAGGTCGATGGATACTGGAAGGAAAACGGAGGCCTTTTGATAAAGGCCGAACTGATAGCCGGGTATGACAGTAATGCCTATGACAATCCGAAGGTCATTCAAACTTTCGCGGAAGGAGAAAACGAGGCGAAGCTGTATAAGATTGAAATTAGTTTTAAAACAGATAATCCTGATGCCTTCGCCTGCGGTCTGGGGATCGATTCCCTTCCTGCTTCCCTGAGCGCCGATTCTACCTGGAACCAGATTGTCTCCCACGCGGCGGCGAAAAACTTTGTTTCTTTGAGTCCCATCACCGGGGGCAAGGAAATCGCCTTCGGCTGGCTCGATTTTAACGGCGACTGGCAGGGCGAGTTCAACCCCGACACCGGAGAATAAATACTCCCCGGTCCCTTGATTTTCGTTGTATAATAGCCGCAACGTTTTCAGGGGGCTGTGATGTTCAGATTCTTCAGCTGCAACCCGCGGCGCGCCTTGCTCGTTATTTTCTCCACTCTCCCGGCGGCTCCGGCCTTCTGCGGTTCCGTCGGGCTTATCGTGTCGAAATACGGCTCCGCCGAGGCGACGCCCTTCATCATCGGCATTTTGGCCCTGGGGGTGCTGATCGGGCTCCTGGCCTACAATCTCTTTCTCGCCATTACCACCCGGGAGGTGATGTTCGGCTATTTTTCCGCTATCATGATTCTCCTTTCGATTCTCCAGGCTTTTTCCACCTATGATCGTTTTTTCTTTTATCTGACCTACAATCGGGTGACGGTGATAACCCATACCCTTTTCATTGTCCTGCTTCTGTTTTTTCAGTATTTTTTTACCATACCCCGGCATCACGGAACCCTGTCGTCCTGGAACCGGGTATCGATCCTGGTTATCGCGGGATACACGTTTCTTTTCCTGACCCTGAAAGCCCTGACCCCCCGGGCTGAGGCTCTGCATGGCGTCCTGGATTTTATCCGGGAACTCTTTGTCTTCTATACCAACGGTTTATTTATCGCGAATATCCTCCTGGCCATGGCCTGGATGAAGACCGAAGGGGTGATGATTCTGGTGGCCTTCATTCCCCCGGCGCTGCTCACCTCGCTGAACGCCATGAATATCTTCCCCTTCATGGCCCCTTATCAGGCTTTTACCACCATGATGATGCAGTACAATCAGCCCATCGGCCTGTCTCTGCAGGCCATTCTCCTGTCGCTGGCCGTAGGGAACCGGTACAACCGGGTCAACGCCGAAAGGCTCAGATCCGCCGACGAGAGGGACCGCTTGAAAACCCTGGATCGGGAAAAAACCGAGTATTACATGAACCTCTCCCATGAGCTCAGAACGCCGCTGACCATTATTCTCGGTCTTACAGAACAGCTTAAAGGAGGGAAATACGGAGACTCCATCCAGAAAAACAGAAAGACCCTGGACATGCTGGAGCGCAACGGCATGCGTCTGTTAAAACAGATCCAGGCCATGTTGAAGATCGAATCTCCGAAGATTGATTCCTCCCCGGCGTACCTGCCCCTGGACGCTCAACTGCGGGCTTACATGGATGAATTCAGGCCTATCGCCGAGAAAAGAGGATTGAAGCTGAATTACGAAATACCGCAAGACCAGAAAAAAACGGCTCTTCGTGTTAATCCGGAGGACTGTGATTCCCTGGTGCTGAATCTGCTGTCCAACGCGGTAAAGTACACCCCCTCAGGAGGCCTGGTATCCCTGGAGGTCGACGCGCCTTTATCCGCCGGACTGAAGATCACGGTGAAGGATACCGGTCCGGGGATTCCCCGGGAATTCCGGGACACTCTCTTCGATCGTTTTAAACGCGTCGGGAGTATGGAAGAAGGCGGCACCGGCCTGGGACTGCCGGTGGTGCGAAAGATTATCCGTTCCTACAACGGTGAGGTTCTTCTCTCCGAGAACAACGGCGGGGGCAGCGCCTTTACCTTGTCATTTCCGGAGGAAACGCTGATCCGGCATTACCAGGGGGAACCGGCCGCCCTTTTCCGGGAGGACTTGGGTATGTATACCGCCGAGTTCGGTGAAAGCTCTCCGGAGAAGGAAAGGGAAAAGGCGTCCGGTCCGGTAATACTGATCGTGGAAGACAATCGGGATATGATTGAGTATGTGGCTTCCATCCTGTCATCCAGGTATCGTCTTTTAAGGGCTTCGGGGGGCACGGAAGCCCTGGATATTCTGGAACGCGAGGCCGTGGATATGATCATCTCCGATGTGATGATGAAACCCATGGACGGCCATGA
>JAFGDJ010000007.1 GCA_016932135.1 Spirochaetales bacterium
AGCTTACCGGGGAGAGGACGATGCCTTCAACCGGAGGCAGCTTTCCCTGTTCATGACTCTTCTGGATAATCTGGCTGAGCAGGGCCTTCGATTTCCCAAGGTTCACATTGCCAACAGCGACGCGGTGAATAACCTTCCCTGGACCTATAAAAAACCTTTTACCCATGTTCGCGTAGGGTTGAACCTTCACGGTTCTTTTGAAAGCGAAGGAAACCGGGCGGTAACCCTGGAATCAATTTTTACCTTAAAAACCAGGGTGGTTTCCATCCGCACCCTGCCGGCGGGGATGACCGTCGGTTACGGCAGAACCTACACCCTGAAACAGCCTACTCGCGTCGGCACCATCGCCGCCGGGTACGCCGACGGCCTGCCCCTGGCCCTTTCAAACCGGGGGTATGTCCTGGTGAGAGGCAAACCCTGCCCCGTGTTAGGACGCCTTTCCATGGATTACACCACCATATCCCTGGAAAACGCCCCGGAAGCATCTCGGGGGGATGAGGTGGTGTGCCTCGGCAGAGACGGTGATGAGGAGATTACTGTCGATGCCTGGGCTCAATTGAAGGGAACCCACGCCTACGACATTATATGCTCTTTTGGTAACCGGGTATCCCGGCGGTACATCTGATCTCCTGAAGCCCCTGCATAGGCCTCAGGGCCGATATTATCAAGCCTCTGGCAGCCAACGACAGCTAAGGGATAATCCCAAGCTTTCTTCCTTCCTCTCCGGCGATATTCAAGACGGTGTCCAGTTCCTCATCGGTATGGGTAGCCATAAAGGATGTGCGAATCATCGACCTGTTTGGCGGTACCGCCGGGGTAATAACCGGATTCACATACACACCCCGCTGGTAAAAGGCGTACCAGAGCTGAAAGGTTTTTTCCACATCTCCGATAACCAGGGGAACAATCGGTGTAACCGTGGTTCCCACGTTATACCCTAGATCCTTAAAGCCCCGGATCATTTTCCGGCCTACTTCCTGAAGACGCTTTACCCGGTCCGGCTCCTGCTCGATAATATCAAGGGCTTTCATAACCGCGGCTATATTGGCCGGAGGCATGCTGGCGCTGAAGATAAGAGGCCTGGCAAAGTGTTTGATATAATCGATAATCTCCGCCTTACCGGCGATGAATCCGCCGATAGAACCGAAGGACTTGGAAAAGGTACACATAACCAGGTCCGCTTTAGTGCCCGGTCCATGATGTTCACAGGTTCCCCGGCCGGTCTCGCCGATAACGCCGATAGCGTGGGCTTCATCCAGATACACCCCGGCATTGTATTTCTTCGCCAGGGTGTTCACCTTCGGCAGGTCCACCACATCCCCTTCCATGCTGAACACGCCGTCGGTAACCACCAACTTGGCCGCATCCGGCGGTACTTCCGACAGAGCGCTTTCCAGGTCTTCCATGTTATTATGCCGGAACCGGTGAACATGAATCCGCCGGTGTATCCCGGTGGAAAGAAAAATACCGTCCATAATGGAGGCGTGGTTGAATTTATCGGTGAAAACATGCTCATCCCTGCCCACCAGGGCCGCGATGGAGCCGAGGTTCGTCTGGTACCCGGTGGTAAAACAAAGGGCTGCTTCTGTTCCGACAAAAGCGGCGATTCTTTCTTCCAGGTCCACATGCAGAGAGAAGGTCCCGTTCATTAAGCGGGAACCGGAACAACTGGTGCCATGGCTCCGGATAGCTTCCATGGCCGCCTCCTGCATTCTCGGATCAAAGGCCAGGCCAAGATAGTTATTTGATCCCGCCATGATGAACTCCCGGCCTTCCATCATAACCCGGTTTCCGATGCTCCGGTCGATGGGTTTGAAAAAGGGGTAAAGCCCTTTTTCCCGGACGTCCCGGGCTTCTTCGTAGTTAAAGCATTTATCAAAAATAGAAGCGTTCTTATCCATGGGGAAACTCCTTGTTTCTCTGATCTCTCGCTTTTTTAATGTCTTTGTCCATGACAGAATGCACAAGTCCAGGGAAAAAGCGGTTTAAAAAGTATATAGCCTTACCACTCACTCCGGGAATAATCAAAAACCTCTTCCTTCTCAGCCCGCGGAAAAGAGCTTTGGCGACATCGTCCGGGGAAAACAGTTTTGCGTGCCCCGAAATCGCCCGAGTCTCAGGGGGTTTCGTCTTTTCCTCTTCGGCCAACTGAGGGGTATCCGTATCCGGCGGACACAGCACATGCACCCGGATACCGGAGGGTTTTAATTCCGCCCGGAGTACCTCGGAAAGCCCAAAAACGGCAAATTTGGAAGCCCCGTAGGCCGTATAGCCGAAAACTCCCAGGAATCCGGCAATGGAACTGATATTCACAATAGTACCGCCCCGGGTTTTCATCTCCGGGACCAGAGCTTGTAAAACATTCCAGATTCCCCCGAGATTCACTTCCATGGTCTTTTTAAAACGATCGTAGGGGATCTTTTCGAAATAATCGGGATAAGCCATACCGGCGCAATTGACTACCAGCCGGGGGATGCCCAATTCTTTCACCTCTTTAGCCAGGTGCTCTTCTGTCAGTTTCTTGTCGGAAACATCACAGGAAAGTGTTTTAATCACCTGCGTCTCAGAAATCCGGATTGAAGACAGTTCCTTCGCCGCCCGGTCTAATTTTTGGGGGTCCCGGGCAATGAGAAGGACATTCGCGCCTCGCAGCACCAATTCCCGGGCGATAGCGAAGCCGATGCCACTGGAAGCACCGGTCACAAAAGAGGGAGAATAGTCGGAATAAAGGGAACCTAGGGTTTTCTTCATAAAATATCAATTTATAGATGCAGAGAAGCCTTTTGTCAACCTGACCAGTGGATTGTGAACCGGACTCTCACCTTTTCAAAGCACCGGCAGCCTGGGAAAGCCGTTCGAGGTAAGACATGTGGGATACGATAAAGAAAACAAGATAAATCGAAAGGCCGATACCGAAAACAAGACTCACCGGCATGAGAAACACATCTCCTAAGGAATTACGCGCTTGTACAAAAAAGTCGGCCAAGACGGTGAAAAACATTACCGCTACCAGTCCCAGACCGACAAGAATCCAAACCCCGAGAGATACTCCGCCGGCACCCTGTTTCGCCCTGGAATCTTCGGGGAGAGAATCCATCACGGCATCGCAAACATCGATCTCCGAAGAATCAACCACCTTCTCCAACTCGCCGTATACTCCGTTCATGACACGCCAGGTGGTCAAACACTCATCGCAATGGGCCAGATGGAAGGCCGCCGACAGGGGAAGACGTTCTCCCCGGTCCAGGGACAGCATTTTATTCGTACAGGTTTCGCAGTTCATGGTATCCCTCCGCCTCGGTTCCCCGAAGCTTTTCTTTTAAAAGCTTTTTTGCCCGAAAGACGTGAGATTTCACCGTGTTTACCGGGACCTCGGTGATTTCGCTTATTTCTCTGTATTTCAGACCATAAAAGAAAGACAATTCCAGGCAGCTTACCTGTAAGGATGTAAGTCCCCGGGAGGCTTCTCTCAAGGCTTCCAGGATTCCTCGCCGCAGATGTTCCGATTCCGGCCCTTCTCGGGTGACGGGTTCCCAGGCTTCTTCCAAGGAAACGGAAACCTTTCGGCGCTGAACCACATTTATCCCCTGCCGCCAGGCGATTCTAGTAATCCACGAGGCAAAAGAAGTGCTTCCGGTTCCCATACCGCCGCGAAAACCGGGCAGAGCCTCGTAAGCCTTCAAGAAAACATCCTGGGTGAAATCCCTGGCGTCTTCCTTGTTGCGCAGAAAACGCATACCCACGGCAAAGACCCTGGACTGGTATCGATCCACCAGGAAGCGAAAATACTCTTTATGCCCCTTCCGGACAAGCCGAACAACCGCTTTATCCGAAAGGGGTGGCGGGCCGGCTTCATTCATGCGGCGGCGTGCGCTTCTTTATCCCCGCGAAAAGAAGACAACTTATGCCGCAGGCCAGGGGTATAAGGCCACCAAGAACCGCGTAGGATAGACCTGCTTTTAAAACAAACAAAACCGTCAACACCAGTCCCACCGAGAGCAACAAGAGACCGGCGAAAACGCTGAAAGAATGAAGGTCAAACTCGATCTTTTTATATAAATCCTTCTGGATAAGAAGGACCTTTTGCCGGTGGTTCCAGAGGAAATAGAAAAACAGTACGAGGCCGCCCATTACGATTCCCACCACCGGGACGACGGCTAATACAACCTGAGCCGCCGGAGCCAAGGATGATTGCATAGTTACTCTCCCTTACAAAACAACATAACGATATCATACAAGCTCTTTCAGCCTGTGACCAGAGACTCCTTATATCCCCGGCGGGTAGACCGGGGCCGCGTGGCCGGCTCGAAAATCAGTGATAAAATCTCGAAAAGCCTTACCATCTCGCAGAAGAACCGTATAATCCGCGGTATCATCCGGCGCAAGGTTCTCTCCCATGACAGTAACCGGGGTGTATAAGCGGCGACAAAGCCCGGTCACCTCTTTCCGGAGCTTTTCGCTCCCCGGGTAGGACAGAAAAAGGACGAGATCGGATCCGATAATCTGGTCTCTGGACAGTTCATTCGTACTTTCAAGATGGATAAATTCGTAATCGAAATAATCCGGCAGCATCCCGGCGGCGAGAGGAACCCCCGCCTCTACCGTATGGGTCTCTGTATACAGAATAAGAACTTTAAGCATCTTTGTCTCCTTCAGGTACTTTATTATCTATCAGGACACGAAAACGGAAAAAAGGTTGCGCTTAGGCATATATATTTTATTGCTCCCCCACGGTGAGTGAGGTCCACGGTGGAGGACAGTAAGTTCTTGATACGGAGGATATCTTTCAGTACATTATCAATGGAACAGCTACAAGAAACGAGGTTATGGAATGACACATATAAAATCGGCTCTGGAAATTGCCATGGAAAGAACGGAAGACGTAAAAAGCGACCGGGAAACCCTCTTGATTCATGAACTGAAGAACGAGGGGATGCGATTGGTATCGGAAGCCCTGAGAAACACTGAGAAGACTGAGGAATTGAAGAAACGGGTTTCCACTTTATCATCCAAAGACGCAAGGTCTTTCATGGAAGGAGTTTCAGCCGCTTTGTTAACCAACCTGTCCCTTCCCACGGGGGATGATTTTGAAGACAATCTCGACACCTTAAAGGAATTGTTTCTATCGGTCTCAAAGGAGAAAAAGAAAATTCTCTATTTTTTTGAACAACTGAAAGGATTCCTCTCCCAATTCATACAGAATCGGAAGACCCTGGAAGAAAACCTGGAAACCCAGTATGAACCCCGGCTTCGTCAGAAAGAAGATGAATTGTATAAACGCATGGGGGCCAAGGTACACCTGGAAGCCCAGCAGGACCCGGAATTCCTTTCCTTACTGCATGAAAACCGTTCAAAACTGGAAGAAAGATACTCCACCGCCTTACGCCAGGTTAAACAAGAGCTGACCGAACTTCTCCTTTCACCCTAGATTCCGGTCTTACCTGAAGGATCCGATAAGATCAAACCAGGAAGCGGGAAGCATACTCACCGGATAAATGAACCCCATATTCCCGGTCTCCTCACTGATGACAATGGTGGGTAACCCTAAAAGTTCATAATACACGTTACAGGCCGCGCCCCCGGAATTCCCGCTGATAATCTTGGCGTCGGTTTTCAAAAGGGTTCCGAAAATATCCTTTTCAAAGCCGCTGATTATTCCCCGGGTCAAAGAAACGGAAACTCTGGAGCCCGTACCGCCGATACTGGGAAATCCGATAATGGAAACCGGTTGGCCGATTTCCACCTCTTCAGGATCACCCAGACGAAAATAGGGAAAGGTATAGGCCCTGGGTAAGGCCTGGCCGTAAAGCCCTCCGGTTATCTTCAGTAAAGCGAAATCCCTGGAAGGATCGGATTCCAGAAGTTCCGCCTTGAACAATTCCCTGGGTGGTTCGTCCAGGGAAAAACTCATGGCGATATATATATTTTCAGAGACATCCCCGGAGAACCCCTCTACCACATGCCAGTTGGTAAGCACCAGGCCCCGGGGCGAAACCAGGCAACCCGAGCCTTTTCCGGCCTCGGCAATCACTTCCACCGTCGCCATGATCGCCTGTTCCAAGTCCGTCAGACCGTCGGGAAGGTAGGGAACTTTCAATAAAGCCGCCGGAGGGGCATCGGAAAAACTTACCAGTAAGGAAAAGGGGCCGGGGCGGTTTTCCGCCAGTTGATCGATCACAAGAATATAATACCGGCCTTCGGGCAAGGGCCCTGGTGTCTCGGCTTTAATCATCAGCTGCTCATTGCCTAAAAGGCTTTCCCCGATATAATCCGCTTCTTCGTAACTCAAGGGTATCTTCCCGCGGCTCACAAACAGATCCAGGTCTCCCGGCGCGTTAAAAACATCCACCCGAAAGCCTTCACTCCGCGGCGGTACCACCACTTCCAGGACCTGGAACATCCCGGCTTCCGGCTTTAGCTCGGAACTGTACATTTTCCCGGGAACCAGGGTTCCCGAAGACTCCGCCCGCAGGACCTGGTACGTCAGGGCATAGGGAATGGTCCGTATACGCTTCCCCCCGACATCGGGAAGACTTGACCGCTGGTAGGTAACATCGACGAAATACCTCCCCGACTCCAGGGAAGGGTTGCTGAAACGAGTGAGAAAGAGTACCTCGTTATAGTCCTCCTTCTCCGACGAAGCATCCACATCCTTGTAACTTTGGATTTCTTCACCCTTTTTGATGAAGATATCCAGGTCTGCCGGAGATTCGCTGATGATTAAACGAATGGCGAAGGCGTCCGGGGGGACCCGGAGGGTATAGGTGTTATAGCTGGAGTAATCCAGAGAAATTTCGACTTTCCCCTGCACCGTCTCGCCGGGATTAATTTCCGGTACCCCGTACTTATCCCCCTTGGCCGCCGTGAGCGGCTGAACCGCCACTATCGTAAAAAAACAAAGAAGGAAAAGATTACATCGTTTCGTTTTCACCGTACCACCTTAAAAAGAGCGAATCAGGTACATATATAGTATCACAGGGGAAGGTCTTTTTCATACCCCGGCAGGATTGAACAAGGAATCCCCGGTGTATTATGGTAAGGGAGGGAGGATACCTATGAACGCACCTGAAGATACCATACCGCGCTGGAATTTAGACAAGATTTACGGCGGTTTTCACGATCCCGCGTATAACGAAGCCAGGGAATCCACCGCCTCGTCGATCAGGCTGTTTGGCCGGGCTTCGGAAGAAGGGCCAAAGGAAAAGGAAAGAGCGGAGGAATGGCTTTCCCGCTGTCTGGATCTTTTAAACTCCCTGGCCGCGCGGTTGGAAAATCTGGAATCCTATGTGCTTTGCCGGTATACCACGGCCACCACCGACAAGGAAGCGGTCCGAGAAATGAACCGGCTGGAGGAATTATCCACCCCTTTGGCGGCAGCCAGGGCAGCCTTTCGGGAGTCCTTGGGCAACCTGGGGAAAACCGCCGAAGAACTATGCTCAAGCCCCGCCTTGAAAGATTACCTCTTCTTCATTACCGAAGAGCTGGAATTCAGAAAACATCAGATGGAAACGTCGGAAGAAGACTTGGCGGCCGATCTCGCCCGCTCGGGGGCCAACGCCTGGGGGAGGCTGCAGGACACCCTGGGTTCCACCGAATCGATTACCTGGAACGAGAAAACGGGGGAAAAGAAAACCGTGGTGCAGCTGCGAGCCCTGGCCTACGACCCGGAACGAGAAGTCCGCGAAAAGGCTTACCGGAAAGAACTGGAAATCTGGAAACGCGTGGAGATTCCCCTATCCTTCGCTCTCAACGGAGTAAAGGGGCATTCCATCGTGGTAAACAGACGGAGGGGATATACCGCCACCCTGCAGCGATCGATAAAGCAGAACCGCGTAACCGAGAAAACCCTGGACTCCCTGTTGCAGGTGATGCATGAATCCCTGCCGGTTTTCCGGAACTACCTGAAAACAAAAGCCCACATTCTCGCCGTTCCCCGGCTGGCCTTTTTCGATCTCTTTGCCCCGGTGGGAGAAAGTAACGCTGTTTGGGATTTCAAAGGAACCCGGGACTTCATCCTCCGACAGTTTTATTCCTTTTCGAAAGATTATGGAAGCTTTGGTGAGAAAGCCTTCACCGAAGGGTGGATCGACTCGGAACCACGGCAGGGAAAGGTGGGGGGAGCCTACTGCACCAGTTTCTCCGAACCCTGGGAGAGCCGCATTCTTTCAAACTTCGATCATTCCTTCAATTCCGTCACCACCCTGGCTCATGAACTCGGCCACGCCTATCATCACCACTGTCTCCGGGGCGCCGCTTTTCTATTGAGGGACTACCCTATGACCCTGGCGGAAACGGCTTCCATTTTTTCCGAGAACATCGTGTACGGCCGTCTTCTGGCGGATCTTCAGGGAAAAGAGCGCCTCCCGGTGCTGGAATCCTTCTTACAGGACAGCTGCCAGGTCATCGTCGACATTCTTTCCCGCTTTCTCTTCGAGAAAGCGGTGTTTGAGGAGCGGGAAAAGGGAGACCTCTCGCCGGAAGATTACTGCGACCTGATGATAAAAGCCCAGAAGGAAACCTATGGTGACGGATTAGACCCGGAACTCCTTCACCCCTACATGTGGGCGGTGAAGAGCCATTATTACAGCCATGCCCTGGCCTTTTATAATTTCCCCTACGCCTTCGGGCTTCTTTTCGGCCTGGGCCTCTACGGACTGTACCTGGAGACCGGCGCGGCCTTTACCGACCGTTATATAGCCATTCTCGCCGGCACCGGCAAGGCCTCCGCCGTGGATCTGGCCGCTCAGGCAGGATTCAACATCGAAGAACCGGATTTCTGGCGCCGCGGCCTGGAGGTGATTACCCGGCGGGCGGAAGAATTCCAAGCAGCGGCCCGGGGATGAAGAACCCGAAGGGAACAGGCATCATGAACGCCGGCGCCTGGGGCACCGCCATAGCCCGGGTGCTGGGGTCAAAGGGTGAACCGGTGGTTCTCTGGGACCCCCTGGCGGAGGTGGTGGACGAGATAAACTCGGACCACCGTAACAGCCGTTTCCTTCCCGGGGTGGATCTCCCGGAGACCGTTCGCGCCGTCACGGACCCGGCGGAAGCTGCCGCCGGAAAGGAATATATCCTCCTGGCGACCCCCTCTCCATACCTCACGGAGGTTACGAAAAATCTGGCGGTTCAGCCGGAGGTCAGGGAAGGCCGCCCGCTGATCGGGGTGCTTTCCAAGGGCTTTCTTCCCGGCCCCGATGGCCCGAAACTCATCCTTGATATGATGGAGGGGTATCTGCCTGGGTTTTACCGGAACAATCTGGTATACATCTCCGGGCCAAGCCACGCGGAAGAGGTTTCCCGGGGCAAGATCACCGGCCTGATCAGTGCCTGCGTCAACGGTAAAAACTCCATTCGCATCCGGGAGCTCCTGGCCGGAAGAAACCTGCTCATCTATTCATCCCTGGATGTCAAGGGAGTGCAGGTCTGCGGAGCCGTTAAAAACGTTATCGCCATTGCCTTCGGCATACTGGACGCCTTAACCGCGATTACCGATTCCTTCGGCGATAACACCGAGAGCCTGCTTCTGGCCGCCGGCCTGGCGGAAATCCAGCTTTTGGGCACAAGCCTGGGATCTCGGCACCCGGAAACCTTCACTTCCATCGCCGGGGTCGGGGACCTGGATGTGACCTGCCGCAGCCGCTACGGCCGCAACCGGAGGTTCGGCAAGGAGATTATCACAAAAGACCTTCTGCAAGATTTCAAGAATATAAAGGACCTGACGGCAAACCTTAAGGATCTGGGCTACCTGCCGGAGGGGGTTTATGCCTGCGGATATACCCGAAGCCTGGCGGCAAAACACGGCCTGAAACTTCCCATCTGTGAAGCGGTTTACCGGATCCTCAATAAAGAGGCCGATCCTCTGGATATCATCAGGAAGGTCATCCCGGTAATGATCTAGCGATGACAGCGGCATTGTAGTTCCATACATCCCTTTTCATCCGCCGAAGATCTTCCCGGGTAAAGCCTTTCCATTCCATGGGAAAAAAGGTGTTATTCTGCCATAAGGGTTCCCGCTCCAGGTCCGGGCCGGATAAGTGAAGGCACCGGGCCCACAAAGGCGAACCGGGAACGGGGGAATATTCGGACAGCGAGATTCTGACCCCCCGGGATTTGACAAAGCGTATCGATTCTTCCACTTCTTCCGCCGCCTGTTCCGGCAGTCCGGCCAGAATATAGACGATAATATCACCGGAGGAGAAACCCGCCTCTTTCAGAACCTCCAGGGTATCATCAAAACCTGGTTTGGAAACCTTCCCGTCCAGGAGGCTGTGAAAAACCGGCGACGAACTTTCCAGGCCCAGACGAATTTCCCGGAACCCGGCCTTTTTAAGCATCATCGCCGTTTCCCGGTCCAGCAGGGCGATATGCACGGCATTGGGCAGGTAAAAACTGAAGGAGGACCCTGACCGGAGAACCTTATCCAGGAAAGGATAGAGAACTTCTTCCTTTCGTACCAGCAGAGCGTCGTCATAAAAGGCAAAATGTTTCGTTCCCGCTGTTCGATGCATAGCCTTCAGGGTTTCGTAAAGCACCTCAGGATCGCCGGGGGAAAAGGGGCCGCTGACCAGGGAGGAGGCACAGTAAGCGCAATCATAGGGGCACCCCCGGTTCAGCAGGAGCACCCCGGCGTCTTTCCAGACCTCCGTGTCCATCAATACACGGTATCCCTTGTCTTCCGGTTCAGGATCGATCGGCGGAAGACCATACCGGGCAAGGGGCTCCCTGAGGCCTGGGGCCGCCGGGCCGCGAATCGCCGCATCCACGGCGCAGACCCTCTCACAGTGCTCCGGCAGCAGGGTGGCGTACACCCCCCCGGCGAAGACCGGCACCCCGGGAAAGAGTTCCCGAAGGGTTTCCGCTGTTTCCCTCACCCCGGGGTACCAGTAGGTCATGCCGGTACCCAGGAGGATAAGATCCGGTTTGTCTTTTCCGAAGGCCTTAAGGATTCGCTTTCTGAATACTTCCGGATGAAGACCGTACCGGGCATAGGCCCGACCCGCGGGGCGCAAGGCTTCCGGGAGGCGGAGGGGCCGGCGAAAGAACTTACCCGTGCCGTCGGCTTTTCTCGCCGGGCGGCCCAGCAGACGAGAAGAAACCGGATCGGTATAATCCAAGCCGTTGACGAAACGGGTATCATACCCGGCTTGGGCGAAGGAATAACCTACGGAAAGCAGCCCCGCGGGCTTTAGGAAGAGGTCGTAGAGGGCAAAGTCGTAAATCGGCGGCTGAACAAGAAGGACTTTGGGCTTTTCTGAAGGGGGCATCTCAACGGCCGGCGTAATGAAGGTTGTAATGGTTAACGATTTCTTCCGGAGGCCTGTTCATCCGGAGGCCTCCCAGAAGATTCAGGGCGACACCTCCCAATCCCCCTAAAAGGCCGATACCGATGGCAGTATCTTCATCTCCCTGCACACCTGCGAAAAGGGTTATAAAACCGAGCACCCCCAGGCTGGTCCCGATAATTTGCCAGCTTCGATTCCATCTAACAAAGGTAAGATAGTCTTGTAACCTAGACTGAAAATTCTCGTCGATGGCCGGAGTCCCGGTCAGGATGTTTTTAATCAGGGGAGCATATCCCTGTAAAAAACGGAAAGGATATTTTTCACCGCGGAAGGTGTAATACTCCATCTGAAAGGGACCTCCCGGGTAAAACAGAATAAACTCACTGTCCGCCGGTCCCGAAACTTTCGGGATAACCTGAGCCGCCACTGAATCCGAGCCCCCCGAGAGATTACGGGAAGGCTTTTCATCCGTGGCAAGCATCCCGGTAACCAGGCGGCTGCTGTCGTCCACCAGAGTGTTCAGATCGATGTATTTCTCCGAAGCCGTGCCCACAGCCTCTCCGGTAGCCACATCGATCAGTTTCATATTGAGAATGAAACGGTCGCCGATCCGGCCGATACTCCCCACAAACATCAGGTGAGCCGAGAGAAGCCTTCCGACTTCGATCTGGCACGCTTCATCGGTACAACCGGAGAGACTGAACTTTTGCTCTTTCAGGATTGTATCCCGCTGTCCCCGGTCGATGAGCCGGTAACGGCCTGTTTCCCGGACACTGTTGGCAATAAAATCGGTCAGCAGCAGGCCTTCCGCTTCGGAGATACCGCTCAAGGAAAAGTCCAGGACAGTTACCAGGGGTTTTTCTTCCCCCAGGGAAAATATAAAAATGGGAAGGAGAAGCATCAGGGTAATCGCTATACCATAACGTATTCGTATCATCATCATTTTCTTAAGGAACAAAGTATAGTACTTCCGCTTTTTTAGGTCAATAAAACCGTTGAGCTGCCGTTTTTAGGAAAGATTGAAGGATATACGAAAGCAAGCCCCCCCTTCTCCGGTAATATCCAGGGTACCTTCAATCTGCTCGGTCAACGCTCGAATCAACTGAAAACCTAGGCCATGGTTTGTTTCCAGATTATCTGAAGAAGGAAATCCCGGACCGTTATCCGATACCTCCAACCGGCCCTTCCCCGTTCCCTGATCCACTGAAAAGAGAATACGAATACCGGGATTCTCAACACCATTCAGGGCGTGTTGCAGACTGTTGGTGACTATCTCGTTCACCATCAAGCCGCAGGGCATGGCGATATCCAGGGGTAAGGAAGCGGAGGAAATCTCCAGATTATAGGTTATGGTTTTCCCGTCTTTGGTCATAGGATAGAGAGAAAGAAGATCCCTCACATGACCGGCAAAATCGACTTTTGTCATACTGTCAGAAGCGTAGAGCATTTCATGAACCATGGCTATAGTGGTTATACGATTCTGATTCCGTATCAAAATATCCCGAACCAGTTGATCGGTGGTTTTATCCATCTCCAGATTCAGCATGCTGGAAATGATCTGTAGATTATTCTTTACCCGGTGATGGATTTCCTTTAAGAGAATCTCCTTTTCCTTCAGAGACTCCAGTAGTCTCTGCTCCCAGAGCCGGCGGTCGGTAATATCCCGGGCAGCGGCGAAAATCCTATCACCCCTGGCCGTGGATCGCCATTCGATCCAGCGGAAAGAACCGTCGGCGCACCTGTAGCGATTGACAAACCCTGCCACCTCCGCTCCTTTCAGGAGATCCTTCACAGTATCG
>JAFGDJ010000008.1 GCA_016932135.1 Spirochaetales bacterium
GAGGTGGGGATGCGGACCGCCAGGTTGCACAGGGCCAGGTCCTCGTCCGAGAGACCCGTTTTTTCGTTCCCGAAAACCACGGCGATCTTTCCGGTATCCAGGGACGCGGCTTTCTGGGCGAAGGCGTCGGCTTCCAGGGCAAAGTATTTGCGCCATTTTCCTCGGCGGCGGGTGGTGCCTCCGGAAAGAACCGTCCCTTCAAGAGCCGACCGGAGGTCCGGTACGTGTACGGCTTGCCGGAGGATATCGTCGGCATGGACGGCGCAGACTTCCGCGTGGGAGCGGTCATACTCATCGCCGCCGACAATGTACAGCTCCGTAATACCCATGGTCTTCATAGCCCGGCACACGGAACCCACGTTTCTGCCGACTCCGGGATGTACCAGGACGATTCGAATTCTTTCCGTCAGGGACGCTGCAGTGAAAGCCATGGTCTCTTTTCCTTGTCCTATAAGTTTTATATTTGCTGACAGTGGAGGACCGAGGGAATGGTCCTGATGCTCTTGAGGACTTTCGCGAAATCCTCCTGATTATCCAGTTCCATGGTAAAAAAGCCCTTCAGGTTACCCCTTTCGTTTTCTTCCAGCCGGCCCTCGATGAGGTATCCCCGGTATTTCTTCACTGCTCCTTCGATCTCCGAGAACAGGTCACCGGTGATCTTCGCCGTTACCTGGAACCGGCGGGTAGAGCGGGGGGACACGGCTTCCCATTCGACTTCGATACTCCGGGCGTCGAAATCGTTGATGTGTACCAGGTTCGGGCAGCTCTTCTTATGAACGATGATGCCCCGGCCCCGGGAAACATAGCCGATGATATCGTCACCGGTGGTGGGCTTGCAGCAGCCGGCGATGCTGATCATCATGTTTTTTTCATTACCGATTTTGAACACCACCCGGTCTCGGTGGAACACGCTGGTGATCGGCTGTTCCTCCGTCCCCGGAAGGGCTGATTCCTGTTCAGGAGGTACTTCCGCCGGAGCCGGCTTTTTCTTGGCGATAATGCTCTTATCGATGATCAGCGAATCGTCATGCTGGTTGAGCCAGTGCCTGATTTTAGCCCGGGCTTTTGAAGTGGTGGCGAAACGGAGCCAGTTCACCCGGGGTTTTGCCTTGGTGGAGGTAAGAATTTCGATCACCTGGGTGTTTCTTAAGGGGGTGTTCAGGGAAATGATCGACCCGTCCGCCTTGGCGCCGATGCAGTGGTGCCCCACCTCGGTGTGGATATGATAAGCGAAATCGATGGCCGTAGCGTTCTGGGGCAGTTCGACGATGTGCCCCTTGGGGGTAAAAACGTAAATGGAATCCTTTAAGAGCTCCTGCTTTATTTCATCCAGGAACTGGGTAGAGGGGAGCCGCATCCCCTTCATATTTCGGAGCTTGCTGATGAACAGCAGGTGATCGTTCCCCGGGTCGTTAAAGGTCGTCCGCCTTTTATAGTCCCAATGGGCCGCCACACCGTATTCCGCGGTTTCATGCATCAGCATGGTTCGGATCTGTATTTCGATGAGCTTCCCGCCGTAACACATCACCGTGGTATGCAGGCTCTGGTAGTGATTCGCCTTGGGCATGGCGATATAATCCTTGAACCGCCCTTCGATGGGGGGCCACAGGCGGTGAACCAGGCCGAGAAGGGTGTAGCAGTCGTTCTGGGATTCGCAGAGAATCCGGATTCCCAGGATGTCGTAGATCTCGGCGATGTCCTTGTTTCGGTGCTTCATCTTCCGATAGATGGAATAGAAATGCTTCATCCGGTTGGATACCTGGACCGACAACCCGTCTTCCGAGGCCGCTTTCACAATGGCTTTCTGCACGTTTTTCAGGTAATGGGCGCTTTCGATCCGTTTTGCCGCCAGGTAATCGCGGATATAGTTATAGACCGAAGGGTTCAGGTGTTTTAAGGCCAGATCTTCCAGTTCCGCCTTGAGCCAGGAAATACCCAGCCGATGGGCCAGGGGAGCGTAAATGTCAAGGCATTCCTGGGCGACGGTCTTTCGCTTTTGTTCCGGCAGGTGCTCCAGGGTATTCATGTTGTGCAGCTTGTCCGCCAGCTTGATGATGATGATCCGAATATCCTTGGTCATAGCGAAGAGCATCTTGCGGATCGACTCGACTTCCTGGATGCTCTTTCGTTTCGCCTTGACAATGGATATTTTTGTCACTCCCTCCACCAGGCTTTCCACGGTATCGCCGAAAAGGGAACGCATTTCTTCCCTGCTGGTCTCGGTGTCTTCCAGCACGTCGTGGAGCAGGGCGGCCATGACACTCTCATGATCCATCTGCATGTCGATGAGGGTTTCCGCCACCTGCAGAGGATGAATGAAGAAAGGTTCCCCGCTGGCTCGCTTCTGTTCCCGGTGTTTTTCCCGTGCCCAGTGGAGAGCCTGACGGATGAGAGCCTGTTCCTCGTCGGTGTACCCGGCGAGCTTTTCTTCGAATCGTGCCAGCCTGTCTTTCATACCTGTCCGATAATCACCCGCTCCCGCCCGGCCAGGTCCCGCGTCACTTCCACGGAAGAAAAATGAGCTTTTTCCATGGCCTTTCCCAGGGCTTCGAACTGACCCGGAGCGGCTTCGCATACAAGATAACCCTTTGGAGCCAGGGATGCCACACTTTTTTCAATCAGCCTCATGAAAATATCCAGGCCCTCAAGGCCCCCTGCCAGGGCTACCCGGGGTTCCGGCCAGCCTGCGGCGGCCATGGCGGCGTATTCTTCATCGGTGAGGTAGGGAGGATTAGCCGTGATGATATCGAAGGTCCCGGGGACGGAGGAGAGCAGATCGCTCAGGATGAAGGGGACCGAAACACCCAGGCGGCGGCAGTTTTCCCGGAATACCTCCCCGGCTTCCGGAGAGATATCCGAGGCACTCACCTGAAGGTAAGGGTTTTCGAGTTTCAGCGTAAGGGCGATGCAGCCGCTGCCGGTGCAGAGGTCATGTACTGTCCGCGGCTCCGGCCGGGCATGAAGGAGGCTCAGAACCGTTTCCACCAGGGTTTCCGTGTCCGGCCGGGGAACCAAAACCCGGGGGTCCACCAGGAACTCCCGGCCGTAGAATTCCTTCACCCCCCGGAGGTAGGAAACCGGAATATTCTCCAGCCGCCGGGCTACCAGGGAGCGGAAGGTTACCAGGGATTTCTCGTCCACCGGGTCCGGCCCCGAAGCGAGGATGTATTCCTTCGTCCTTCCCAGGGTGTGGGCCAGGAGCAGGCAGGCATCGAGAAAGGGGGTTTCCAGATGGTGTTCCGTGAAAGCCGTCCGGCCCTCGGATAAGGCTTCGTTGATGGTCATCAGGGCGATTGTTTCATGTGTTCTTCCCGGGCGGAGAGTTTCAACGCCGAAAGCACCTCTTCCAGGTCCCCCTGGATGATCGATTCCAGGCGGTACAGGGTCAGACCGATCCGGTGATCGGTTAACCGGTTCTGCGGGAAGTTGTAGGTTCGAATCCTCTCTGACCGGTCGCCGGAGCCGATCTGGGTTTTCCGGGCCGCGTCCCTCTCGCGGTGTTGTTTTTCCTCTTCCTGCTCTAAAAGCCGGGCCCTTAAGACCCGGAGGGCCTTGGCCTTGTTTTTATGCTGGGATTTTTCGTCCTGACAGGTAACCACTAAGCCGGTGGGAATATGAGTAACCCGTACGGCGGAATCGGTGGTGTTGACGCTCTGTCCCCCCGGACCGGAGGAGCGATACACGTCTATTTTCAGATCCTCCGGGTCTATCTGGATATCCGCTTCTTCCGCTTCCGGCAGCACCGCCACGGTGACCGCGGAGGTGTGGAGCCTGCCTCCCGACTCCGTGGCGGGAACCCGCTGTACCCGGTGCACACCGCTTTCGTAGCGGAGATTTCCGAAAACCTCCTTCCCCGATACGGAAAAGATGATTTCCTTGAAACCCCCTAAGCCTATCTCGTTGGCCGAAATAATTTCGATGGTCCAGCGCTTCACTTCGGCGAATCGGGAATACATTCTGAACAGATCCGCCGCGAAGAGGGCCGCTTCGTCCCCCCCGGTACCGGCCCGGATTTCCATGATGATGTTTTTCGCGTCCCGGGGGTCCCGGGGAATCAACAGCAGCTTCAGCTCATCCTCGGTTTCCTCTTTTTCTTCTTCCAGGCGATGGAGTTCTTCCCTGGCCATCTCCCGCATGTCGTGGTCCGCTTCCGCCTGGATCAAGGCTTCGGCGTCGTCGATCTGGTTGTTCAGCGAGGTCAGCCGCCGGTAGAGTTCCATAATCTCCGACAGATGGGCGTGTTCCTGGTTGATTTCCTTGTAGCGTTTCAGATCTTTGACAAGATTCGGGTCTGCGATGAGCTCTTCCAGTTCCCGGAATCGGGCGGCGATTTTTTCCAGTTTGGCTATCATATGGTAAGGTTATCTCCTTTCAAAGGGGCGGTATTCCCGAAAGCTACCGGCGGCGTGGTTTGAGGAATCCGAAAAGGCTTCCGCAGAAACCTCCGGCGATATGGGCGAACTGCGATATTTCATCGGTCCGGAAGATATTGATGATTTCGGAAGCCAGGTACAGGGCGAGAATCAGAATAAAGGTCAGGGGTATCTCCCCGTTCCTGATGTTGGTAAAGGATATCAGCAGAATCAACATGAACACGATACCGCTGGCTCCCAGCAGGCCGGTGGAAAAAAGGAGGACATTCAGCAGCCCCGTGATCAACGCCGTGGCCAGCATCATGCCGAAAAGACCGAAGCTGCCGTATTTTTCTTCCAGAATCGGTCCCAGCAGGAGGATAAAGGCGAAATTGCTCACCAGGTGCTGCCAGTTGATGTGACCGATCACATGGCTGACCAGCCGGAGGTACATCAACGGCTGCCCCCAGTCGAAGGCCCCCCGTCCGGGGACAGTACACCAGCGCACCGTGATGTTTGTCCCGGCCAGCTGATCGATCAACAGGATCGCCGAGGCCAGGAGGGCGTAGGTGAGAATCACCGGCGAGTTGTAGCGGATCTTTATCTGCATTGGAATCCTTTCCTCATGACCCCATTATACTGAGGAAAGGCCCGGATGAAAAGCGGTCTCTTGACAGGAAACCCTCATACGGATATGGTATGAATGTTCAATATACGAGTGGGCACGTAGCTCAGCTGGATAGAGCGCCACCCTCCGGAGGTGGAAGTCGTGCGTTCGAATCGCGCCGTGCTCAAAACCCCTTATTACTTTTTTTCCTCGCGATTCTCCGGGACAGTTCTGCGCCGTGTCCCGGGGCGTTGACTTTTCACCCGGCCCCGGTGAACAATAACCTTGTACCACCTTTCCCATACCTGGAGGTTTCAATGAAGATATTGATACTCTATTATTCCCGGACGGGTCATACCGAGGGTCTGGCAGAAGAAGTATTGCGGGGAGTTGAAAGGGTCCCCGGGATCGAGGGAGTGCTGAAATCTGCTTCGAAGGTCACGAAGGAGGATTTTCTCTCCGCCGACGGCATCATTGCCGGTTCCCCGGTGTATTTCGGTACCATGGCGGCGGAGCTGAAAAAGGTGCTGGACGATTATGTCGGTATCAGGGGGAAAATGGAGAACAAGATCGGCGCCGCCTTCGCGACCTCCGGCGCCCCGACGGGAGGAAAGGAAACTACCATCATGTCCATCCTGCAGGCCTTTCTCATTTACGGCATGATCATCGTCGGTGATCCGCTGTCCGCCACCGGTCATTACGGCACGGCTTTTTACGGTGAAATCGATGAAGAAACAAGGGAAAACGCGGCAAAACTAGGCGCCCGGGTAGCCCTTCTGGCCAAGGCGACCGGTGAAGTGCGGAAACGGGGGCAGGAATGAACAACAACGTCGTTCTCATCACCGGCGGCACCTCGGGGATAGGTCTGGCCGCGGCAAAGCTCTTTCTATCGAAGGGAGCCCGTGTAATGCTTTCCGGC
>JAFGDJ010000075.1 GCA_016932135.1 Spirochaetales bacterium
ATTGAACAAGACCCGCCTGGAAGAATATACACAAAAATTCCAATCCATAACCCTGGAAAAAAGAATTGCCCTTCTTCTAAAAGGAGTTTTTTGATGATCGATATGAATTTTATCAGGGAGTTCTTTCCGGTCCAGATCCGGGATGATCCTGAGTTTCGCATACCTATGCTTAAAGAATATATTCAATGTCAGATTCTTGAATTTATCAGTACTTCCCCATTCGTAACAAAACTGGCTTTTATTGGGGGAACTTCTCTTCGTTTAATAAAGCATATTCCAAGATTTTCCGAGGATATAGATTTCGATTGCAGGAATTTTCCTCAATCAGAATTCCTTAAAATGACCGATTCTGTTATACAGTTTCTGGTGAACAGCGGATTTAATGCCGTACCCCGGGTACGAGAGCACGATAATTTGAGCGCCTATCGAAGGAGTATCTATTTCCCCGAACTGCTTTTTTCACTGGGGCTTAGCGGATATTGTAATTCCAGGTTTCTTATCAAGATAGAGATGCAGGATCAGGGGTACGACTATGAAACGGTTCCAGCTTTCGTGCAAAGCTGTGGTTTTTATTTCCCCATACCAGTTCCACCGGATGATATTCTGTGTTCCATGAAATTAGCTGCTTTGCTCGATAGAGGGAAGGGAAGGGATTTTTATGATGTGATGTTCCTGTTAAGCAAGTATAATCCTGACTTTGACTACCTTTCTGCCATGAAGGGTATCCGCAGTAAAAGCGAATTAAAGGCAGTAATGGAAACTTACCTTCCAGGGATAAATCTGGCAGAGAAGCGGAAAGATTTTGAACATCTGCTGTTTTCTAAACAGGACAGCGGGAAAATTCTCCATTTCTTATCCTTTATTGAAAGCCGTTGATGCAGAGAAGATTGGAGTACGGATGAGGCTCTGTACGAACAGTACACCTACGCAGGTTTTCGGGTGGTGCGCCTCTGAGTTCCGCGGACTACATATGAGCGAAGTTTCGCTTTGTCTTTACAGAACCAGACAGGCCGGCAGTACTATCAGCGCGGCTTCCGTTACCCGATCCATCTTTAGATTCGGATACCGACCTGTTGAGGGTTCCGGTGGAGCCTGAAATCGCTCTGGCTGTTTTTCCCGAGATCGAATTGGGGTATATCTTTGATTAACGGAAATCTTCCCTCGGAATACCCTTTCCGGCTCAACGGAAAGTCCCCGGCAGGTCCCCGACACCCTTCCGACGACGGTTCACCGGCCCCGCGGCGTTTTGACATTTCCCGCCGGGTCGGGTATCCTCACGCTATGAGAAGATTTCCCCCGGGGGACTGGCTCATCGGCCTGGCGGTCCTGGCGGTAATAATCTATATCTCCGCGGCGGTGTACGGCGGCAGCAGCGAAGCCGCGCCGGTGCTGCGAATCCAGGTGGAGGACCGGGTGTGGGTCTACGATCTCGCCGAAGACAGGGAAATTGAGGTTCCCGGTCCCCTGGGGACCACGGAGGTTCACATCGAGGGCGGAGAGGTGTACGTGCACGAGTCCCCCTGCAAGGAGAAGATCTGTATCGCCGCAGGCAGGATTTCCCGGCCCAACGAATGGATCGTCTGCCTGCCCAACCGGGTCTTCATCACCATTCTGGGCGAACGGCCGGAGGAGCAGGAGGTGGATGAAGTTGTCTTCTGATTCCCGGCTCCGGCTCATCGCCAAACTGGGGGCCCTGGCTCTCTTCCTCTCGACCCTGGAATACCTGATCCCCAAACCCGTGCCTTTTATGCGCTTGGGCCTGGCCAATGTGCCCGTCATGCTGTCCCTGGCCCTCCTGAAACCCTCGGGCTACGCTCTTTTAGTACTTCTCAAGATCGTCGGCCAGGCCCTGGTGACCGGAACGCTGTTCTCCTACGTCTTTCTTTTTTCTCTGGGGGGGTCGGTAGCCGCGGCGGTGGTGATGTTTGTCCTGTATCGGCTCCTGGGGCGGCAGGTGTCCTTCCTGGGGATCAGCATGGCCGGAGCCCTGGCCTCCAACGGGGTGCAGCTCCTTCTGGCCGGAGCCCTGCTCTTCGGCCCCTCGGTGAGGCTCCTGGCGCCGCCCTTTCTCATCATGGGCCTGGTCTCTTCGATCCTCCTGGGGCTCTTTACCCGCCGCTTTGCCCAAGCCTCTTCATGGTTCCGTGATGCCGCCGGCGATTCCTGTCGGGAAGGCGCCACGCCGCCAATCGCCGGATCGGAGGAAAGACCCAAGACGGACCTCCGGTTGATCACCGGTCTGGCCGTTTTGCCGGCTTTTCTCCTGCAGCCTTCCCTGGCGGGGACTTTCATCCTGGCCGGCGCGGCTCTAGGGGCTGCGGTTTCGGCGGGACGAAAGATCCGCCTTCTTCCCATTCTGCTGGTGCTTCTCTCCGTGGTCTTCGCTAACCTGCTGCAGGCCAACGGCCTGGTCCTCTTCAGCCTGGGGAGTTTTTCGGTTACCGCGGGGGCCCTGCAAATCGGCATCAAGAAGGCTTGTACCCTCATCGGAATGATCTACCTGTCTCAGTTCATGGTCTCCACCCGGCCGCGGCTGCCGGGATTCTTCGGCCGCCTGGTGTCTCTGCAGCTTTATTATTTTGAGGGGATCACCGAGAAATGGCGGGGCCTGAAAGACGGGGGACTGTTGTCCCGGCTGGACGCCCTGCTGTACCGGCTGGACGAAGAGCCCGCCGGAGCGCGGTCCGACGCTGTCACCCGGGCTTCTCGGCAAACCACCGCCGGAAGGGGGCTCATGGTTTCCTACGCCGTCCTGGCCTGGGGGCTTCTGATTCCAGGATTTCTGGGGATGATTCCCTAGGGTTACCGGACCAGAGTGTAGTTTGTATCGGAAAGGGAAAAAGGGATTTCCTGGTTCAGCAGGCCGGAGGAGGCATAGACGGCCTGCTCTTGGGTGATAAACATCCCTTCGATCCCTTCGAGGCTTTCGATCAGTTCCATCCCTTTTCCCAGCCCCAGGACAAAGACCGCCGTAGAAAGGGCGTCGGCCGTCATGGAATCCCGGGCCAGAATGGTTACGCTGATGATAACCGATTCCACCGGGTACCCGGTTTCCCCGCTCAGGATATGGTGGTACCTTTTCCCGTCCGGGCCGATAAAGAAACGTTCATAGGGCCCCGAGGTGACCACCGACAGATCCTTTACCTGGAGGATCGCCACGTAATCGCCCCGCCCGGAGGCGGGGTCCTGAATGCCGATTTTCCATGGAGAGCCGTCGGGTTTTTCTCCTAAGGTCAGAACGTTTCCCCCCAGGTTGACGGTGGCCCCCGTGACGCCGTGGTTTACAAGAATCTTCGCTGCCTCATCGGCGGCGTATCCCTTGGCTATTCCTCCCAGGTCCAGGGCCATGCCCCGGTCGGCCAGGAGCACTCCCCGGTTTTCCGGGTCCGTCTGCACCCTCCGGTAGTCCGTCAGAGCCAGGGCGGTTTCGATTTCCTCGGGTCGGGGAATCCGGGCGTTTTCGGTCCCCACTCCCCAGAGCTTTACCAGGGGACCGACGGAGGGATCGAAGCCGCCGGAACTCATTCCCG
>JAFGDJ010000076.1 GCA_016932135.1 Spirochaetales bacterium
ATCATGCGGAGCCTTTCACCGAATCACTTTACCTTTCATATGATCGGCATCTGTATGACCATGCTGTTCGTGGGGGGATATAATACCCTCTGGGGAATCCTCTTGGCAGCGCCGATTCTCTGGGGACTTCCCCTGATTTTTCCGCCGGCGGTGGCTTCATGGAAAATAGTGATTTACGGCGCCTTACTGATTATCATCCTGGTATTAAAACCGGAAGGGGTCATTACGCGGCAGGTCGTGAAAAAGGTACAACTCTTTTTAGCTTCGCGGAAAAAGAAACACTTTGTAAGAAGAGTATGATTATGCTACTATAGAAGAAGACACCCTTTGGGTGTTAGAAATCAATGGAGGAGATGAAATGCAAAAACGGTTGGTAAAACTGATGATGATCTTCGTGATCATGCTGATTGCCGCTTCCTTTCTCTTTGTGGGATGCAAAAAGAAGGAAGAAGCCGAGGTAGCGGAAGAACCCGCGGTCGTAGTCGAAGAGTGGGAAATCCCCTTTCTGAATGTTCTCACCGGGCCTATCGCCAGTATCGGCGAATACCTCCAGTGGGGAGCCGAACGGGCTGCCCAGGAAATCAATGATGCCGGCGGAATCGCCGGGAAACCGGTAACGGTTCTGAGAATCGACACCGGTATGAGTCCGGAAACCGGTATTGTCGAAATGTCCAAGCTGGTGGATACCGCCCTTTGTGTTCTGGGTCCTGTGCCCGAGCCGGTTATCATGGCTGCTGTTCCCATCGCCGCGGAAGCCGAGATGTACAGCTTCACCGCCACTACGTCCTATGAATACGCGGTGGAATATTTCCCCTGGGCCGTTTCCTGGTTCCCCCCGACGGAAGCCCGTCTCGGAGACATTGTGGAAGCCTGGGCCGATCTGAACCCGGAGATGAAGACAGTTGTGCAGTTTGTTGAAAATTACGGCCCCTGGCCAGGCATGGCCGCTGCTCACGCGAAAGGCTTGAAGGACGCCGGCGTTACGGTTCTTCCCGACGTGGAAGTACCTTCCGATGCGGTTACCTTCGGTCCCCAGATCGTCAAAGCCCTGGCAAGCAATCCCGACGGAATCGTCTTTGCCTGTAACGCCGAAAAGGTCGCCAAGATTATTATCGATCTGAAGAACCGGGGCTGGGAAAATATGGAACACCTGCTCATCTTCTCCAGTGCCGACGACGCGGCCCTGTACACCACCGGCGGTTCGGCCATTGAAGGCGCCATGATCTACAACTATGCCGACCCCAACTTGAATACCCCCCGCTGGAACGCCTTCCGGCAGGCTTTCAAGGATGACCACGGCGGAATAGAACCCTTCAGCCTGTCACCCAACTACTACGACGCGGTCTACATGATCAAGGAAGCCATCGAAGCCACCGGCGTTACCGGAGACCCGGCGAAGCTGGCGGAAGAAAGGGTACTGATTCGGGATTACTGCAACAATATTCAGAATTTTAAGGGTTTGCAGTTCGACTGGTCCAACAAAGACGGTGTTCCCACCAACAAACCCCTCTTTCTTTTCAAGATCGAAGGCGGTGCCAAGACTCTGTTCAAGAAGATCGTTCCCACCGGGGAATAAATAGAATCTGGCTGATTACTACGGCTGTCCGGAAAAACGGACAGCCGTTTTTTTTAAAAGGCAGTCTGAACGTCAGGATCTTTCGAGAAGATCGGTGTCCAGGGTTATCAAGGCTTTGGGAATTTCTTCATAAGGATTTTCGGTACCGTCCCACTCGGTGGAATACCCCAGGCAGTTGCAGATATAGAGAACTCCTTTTCGGCGGAACTGTTTGCGGTAATGCACGTGACCCGAGAGAGACACCTTTACGGACGGATGAGCCTCCGCCAGATGACCGTAGGACGGGCTGCCGAGAAAGGCGTTGAAGTATTTCCACATCTGTGCCTGGCTATGGTCGGAACCCACGGTAAATTTCTCCACGGGGATTACGTGGGTAACCAGAATGATGTTTTTTCCCTTCAGAGAATCCAACCATGTGGATAATTTATCAAGAAAATAACGGTGCATCTCCAGGGTTGGCCGGTTCCAGCGGGCGTAGAGGTGATCCTGCCATTCCCTTCCCCCGTAGGCCATGGCTTCAAAATCTTCTTTACTGAACTTCGGATCACCGAAGGCGAAATCGTACCAGCCCAGGTCACCGACCACGGCCCAACGGTCACTTAAGGTCACCGGTCCCGAGGCGAGATTTCCTTCAATTTCCTCAAGTCGGCGATAGATAGTCCAGGAATCCAGGGAAGGATGTTTTTCAGTCCAGATATCGTGATTCCCGGGAACGAAGAGGCAGGGAATCCCGGTCTCCCGGCGAAGGGTATGGATCACCGAGGCCGACAGGGTGTAATCGCTGCTGATGTCTCCGGGTAAAATAAGAACGTCAAGTTCCCGGGCGGCAACTTCGCCGATAAGGGCCGGGGTTACCCGGTCGCCCCGGGAATAGTTGATATCCACGTGAATATCCGAAAGAATGCCGATCTTCATTACGCTGTGTTCTCCCGGTTCATGATCTTCAGGCTGTCCTTATCGATTCCTCGATAATCGGGGATTGATTCGTTCGGAGAGAGTGTCTCCGAGAATGTTAAAAGCCAGTACGGTAAAGGCCAGGATGATCCCGGGATATACCGCCAGCCAGGGGGCCTGGATGAGGTAATTCCTCGCGTCTTTCAACAGCAGTCCCCAGCTGGGTGTGGGAGGCTGGGTTCCCAGCCCCAGGTATGAAAGGGACGCCTCGGCTACCACCGAGAGGGCGAAGGTGATGGAGCACTGAACCACCACCTTGCCGAGCAGGTTGGGGATGATATGGCGGAAGATAATGGTCAACCATGGTGTACCCAGGGCCCGGGCGGCTTCCACGTATTCTTCGGTTTTTATAGACAGGGTCTCTGCCCTGACCAGCCGGGCGAAGACAGGGCTGTAGATGATCCCCAGGGCGATCATTACCTGGGTCAAACCGTAGCCTAAAAATGAGACCACGGTGATGGCCAACAGGATTGTGGGGAAGGACAGGATGCTGTCCATGATGAGCATCAGGGTGCTTTCGGTCATCCCTCTGACCAGGCCCGCCCAGAGGCCAATAACCATGCCGACACTTACGGCGATGGAAACCGATATGATCCCTACCAGCAGGGCGGACCGGGAGCCATAGATGATCCTGCTGAAATTGTCCCGGCCGAAGTTGTCGGTTCCCAGCAGATGACCTTTCCCCGGAGGTTGAAGCCGGGCTTCCAGGTCCTGTTCCACCGGATTGTGAGGGGATATCCAGGGAGCGGCGACGGCCGCCGCCCCCAGGATGAGAAGATAGAGAACCGCCGCGATATAGAGTCTGTTTTGCCTGACGGTTCTTTTCGTCATGGTTATTTTACCTCGGTCCAGCGGAAATCGAAGGTGTCCACCTTGGGGGTCATCCGGAAGTCGGAGACCCTGGAACGGTAGGCGATGTAGCGGTAGGAAGAACCGAGGTACATGAAGGGCACTTCCCGGGCCATGATTTCCAGGCCCTGGTCGTACAGGGCTTTTCTTTCTTCATAACCGCTGGTTACGGCGGCCTTGTCGAAGAGAGCAGCGGCTTCCTCGTTGTACCACTCCACATATCCGCCGGTGCCATAACCCCCCAAGGTTCCGTTGGGGTCGAGCTTTCCGGTGTGCCCGATAACCGTCATATCGTAATTATGGGCAGTGTACACATCACTGAGCCAGGTAGACCAGTCCACCAGTTGAATCTGCACATTCAAACCGGCCTTGGTCAGCATGTCCTGGTACATTTCTCCGGCCTTTACATGAAGTTCGTAGTTCTGCGGCAGGAAGAGTTTGAATTCATGGTCTCCCACACCGGCTTCCCGGAAGAGTTTCCGCGCCTTTTCAGGGTCGTAAGGGTAGAGGGAGGTAAAATCCTTGTAATAGGCGTTGCCGGAATCCATGAAGGTCCCGATGACCTCACCGCCGCCGTAGGCCACGTCCAGGACCGTCTGCTTATCGATGGCGTGGTTGATACCCTGCCGGACCCGGAGATCCTTTAAATAGTCCCGGCTGCAGTTGAGGGACATGACCAGAATTAAAGCCGAAAGATCGTTCTGGACCACCACGTCGGGGTTTTCTTCAAGTATGGGGATGTCTTCCTTGTCGATAATGTAGCTTACATCCACCTGACCGGTGAGAAGTCCCTGTACCTGCACGGCTCTTTCGGGAATCACGTTCATGATGACCGTGTCGAGTTTCGGCAGGCCTTTCATCCAGTAATCGGGGTTCCTGGCCAGCACGATCCTGCCGTCCCGGACCCACTCGGTGAGGGTGAAAGGACCGGTTCCCACAGGAGCGGTGTCGAAATCATGGCCTGCGTCGATGAGGCTCTTGGGCAGGATAGCACCCCAGCCGGAAGCCATGGAAGCCAAAAATGATGAGAAAGGCTTCGCCAGGGTAAAAACCACGGTGTTAGCGTCCGGTGTAGCAATGGATTCTACCTGTCCGAATTCCTTAGCCTTCGGGGAGGCGGTGTCCGGTGAAAGGATCCTTTCGAAGGTTGCCTTGACGTCGGCGGAAGTCAGTTTGTCACCGTTGTGAAAAACCACGTCATCCCGCAATTGGAAGGTGTAGGTCTTTCCGTCGGCTGATATGTCCCAGCTTTCCGCCAGTGATGGAATGAGTTTTCCTTCCATGTCGGGTTCCACCAGGGTATCGTACAGACTCTTGAGGGTCTGGAAGGTCAGGGTGCCCGAGGTTTTGTGGGGATCCAGGGTGTCCGGATCACCGCTTAAGGCGAAATTGAGAACCTTGGCTTCTTGCTTTCCCCCGGCGAAGAGGGAACCTAGGGAAAAGATCAGGGTAAAGGCAAGAATAATGAACAACGTTCTTTTCATACGAGACTCTCCTTTTTTCTGCCGCGCCGGTGCGAACGAGTCGCGGCCGGTTCAGCTGTGTATACAGGCGACATAATGACCGCCGCCCTTATCCTCAAGCTCGGGTCTGCCTTCGAGACAGTCTTCCGAACGAATCGGACATATGGGATAATACAGGCAACTTTGTGAAAAATCCGTTAGCCTTTGATCAGCATCGGATAAAATCGCCTCGGAAAAGGCGGGCATCCGGTGGATTCCCGGAACGGAGGAATAAAGACGCCGGGTATAGGGATGCAGAGGATTTTTCGTCAGTTCTTCCGCCGGAGCTTTTTCCATGATGCGGCCGTTGTACATCACTGCGATGTGGTCACACAAAAAGGAAACCAGATTCAGATCATGAGAGATAAACAAGTAGGTCAGAGAAAAGGTTTCCTTCAGATCAAGAAACAGATTGATGATCTGCGCCTGAATGGACACATCCAGGTTTGAAACCGGTTCGTCCAGCACCAGAAATTCCGGTTCCATGGTCAGCGCCCGGGCTACGACTATTCTTTGCTTCTGCCCTCCGGAGAATTCATGGGGATACCGCTTCTTTACCGTGGGAGCTATGCCGACCTGCTGCAGCAGGTCGTCGATTCTGTCGTCTCTTTCCCGGCGGTTTATGCCGCGATTGATAAGTCCCTCTTTCAAGCTGGATGCTATGTTCATTTTAGGATTCAACGCTCCGTTGGGGTCCTGGAAGACGATCTGCATAACCGAGCGGAATTCCCGGAGCTTTTTCCGGGAAAGGGTGTGCAGCGGAGTGTCCTTCACCACCACTTCTCCGGAGGTGGGAGGGTCAAGGTAAAGCAGGCTTCGGGAGAGGGTGGTTTTACCGCAGCCCGATTCACCCACCAGGCCGAAAACCGAACCCCGGTTTATCGTCAGGCTAACATCGTCCACCGCACGAACGGCGGAACCCGTTAAGCGGCGAAGGCCCGAGGGTTTAAACTCTTTCACCAGATGACGCAATTCTACGAATCGTTCCATGGTTTTTCCGTAAAATGGCAGGCCGCGCTGTGGCCGTTGCCATAACTCCTGGTTTCAGGGGTCGTTACCTTGCACAGTTCTTCCGCCTGGGGGCACCGGGGATGAAAGGGACACCCCGGGGGAATATCCCGGGGTTCGGGAACCCGTCCGGGAATGACTTTCAGCCGATGTCCACGGCGCCGGGCGTCGGGAATGGAGAGAAGAAGCATCCTGGTATAGGGATGCAGGGGGGATGAGAAAAGCACATCCCGGGAAGCGGATTCAACGATTCTGCCGGCATAGATAACCGACACTCGGTCGGAAATGGAGTACACCACCCCCAGGTCGTGGGAAATGAAAAGGACCCCCATACCAAAATCCTTTTTCAACTTCAGAATTAAATGAAGAATCTGCAACTGCAGAGTGACATCCAGGGCGGTGGTTGGCTCGTCGGCGATAAGCACCGACGGCCCGCAGGAGATGGCCATGGCAATCATGGCCCGCTGTTTCATCCCCCCGGAGAGTTCGTGGGGATATTTGGCAAAAACATCTTTTTTTTCTCCCAAGCCTACCTGAGCCAGGAGATCTCGGGTTTTTTCTTCCGCTTCAGTCTTCTTAAGGTCCTGATGGAGGATAAGCATCTCGGTGATCTGCTCTCCGATGCGGAAGGCCGGGTTGAGGTATCGAGAGGGTTCCTGAAACACCATAGCGATCTCTTTGCCCCGGAGAAGGCGCAGTGCCTCGCCCCGCAGGGTTGTAATATCCTTTCCCCGGTAGGTAATGGTCCCCGAGTCGATATGGCCTGAAGGTGAGGGGAGCAAACCGAGAATACAGGTGGAGGTAACGGTTTTACCGCTCCCCGATTCCCCCACCAGAGAGTGGATTTCTCCTTCCTTCAAATCGTAGGATATACCCCGGAGCACCTGGAATGAACCCGAGGAGGTAGTGAAGGATACCTTGAGATTTTGTATTGTCAGAATCGGTTCCCTCTCCATTCTCCTACTCCAGGGTGATCCGGGGATTGAGCAGGCTGTAGAGAATATCCACCAGGAAATTGATGAAGGAGAAAACAGCGGCCACAAAGACGACCCCGCCCTGAATGAGGGTGAAATCCCGCTGGTAGATCCCCGTTAAAAAAAGCCGGCCGAGACCGGGCAGGGAAAAGACCTGTTCGATAATGATGGCTCCCCCCAGCATATAGCCGAACTGGATACCGCTGATGGTGATGACGGGAATCATGGCATTCTTCAGGGCGTGCTTGTATTTCACCAGTTTTTCCGTCAGACCCTTGGCCCGGGCGGTGATAATGTATTCCTTCCCCAGTTCTTCCACCATGGCCGCCCGGGTGATCCGGAGAATCACCGCCGCCCGGGCGAACCCTAAGGAAAGGGCGGGGAGGATGAGATGGGCCAGGGTCCCAGAACCGAAGAGGGGAAAGATGGGTATGCGGACGGCGAAGATCAGTAAAAGGATAATGCCCAGCCAGAAACTCGGTATGGCTATCCCTGCCTGGGAGAAGGCCATGCCGAAGTAATCCCAGAAGGACCACCTTTTTACCGCGGAAAGAACCCCCAGGGGCACGGCGATAAGCATTCCGATGATAATCCCCAGAAAGGCTAAACTCAAGGTTAAGGGCAGACGCTGAAGAATGAGCTTCATGACCGGCTGACGGGTCATGAGAGATTCTCCCAGGTCAAAGCGTAATAAGGAACCCATCCAGCTGAAATATTGAGCTGCCAGGGGTTTGTCCGTCCCCAAAGTAGCCCGGATGGCTTCTATTTCCCCGGGAGAGGCATCGATTCCCGCAATGACCAGGGCGGGATCGCCGGGGATAACCCGGATAACGAAAAAGACGATGGTGGATATGAGGAACAAGGTGGCCAGAAGCCGAAGAAGGCGTTTTAAAAAGAAGAGGGCGAAATTCATGAGCCCTCCGGAAATTGACGGAGGAGTCCCGGGGTGTTCAGGGTTACCTTTCCCGGGAATTCCTCTTTTGCCTCCCGCACCAGGTCCTGGTGATCGCCGTAATGGGGCAGGTGGGTCAGCACCAGTTCCTTCACCCCGGCTTCCCGGGCGGTCTTTCCCGCTTCCCCGGCGGCGAGGTGCCCCGGAACCATCCCGGCAAAACGGTTGTACAGGCTGCTTTCGCAGTAAAACACATCGGCCCGGAAGGCAGCCTTGGTGAGATTCTCACAGAAAGCGGTGTCACCGGAAAAAACCGCCACGGTGTCCCGGTACTGCAGGCGCAGGGCATAACTCGGTTCCGTGTGATCGGTTCTGAAAAAACGGAAGGTCAGCTCCCCCAGGTCTACCAGGGTTTCTTCGTCGTAGGCACAGAAGATTGTGTTCGTTTTATACGTCAGGGCATGGTGGTCATCGGTTTCACTATGGCCGTAGATGGGCAGGGGAGCCGAAGGTTGATCCTGCAGGGATTGGAATATCCGGATGGCGTACTGCAGGCACCCGATATCGGCCGAGTGATCGGCGTGGTAATGGGTAATAAATACCGCGTCCAGGTTGTCCGGCGAAAGATAGGTCTGCAGGTTCTGCAGAACCCCGGAACCGCAGTCGATCAGGACGTTTTTGCCCCCTCCCTGCACAAGGAAGGAGGAAACCGCCGCGTCGGGCCCGGGATAGGCCCCCCAGTATCCGATGGTGGTTATCCTGAAAGACTCAATCATGGGTCTTTACCGCCTTCGGTTACCAGACGCGGGAAGATTTCCCGCAGGCTGGTGATAATCTCCGCGTCATCGATCTCTTCGATGCCCTTCCGACCGTACCGGTTTATCAACAGAATGTCCATACCGACCCGGCGGCATCCGATGACATCGTCGTAATAATTATCCCCGATATATAACGATTCTTCCGGTCTTACCCGAGCCTGGGATAGGGCTATTTCAAAGATCCTTTTATCGGGTTTTTCGCAGCCCCTTTCGCTGGAAATGATAATGGTGTCCATGAAAGCAGTGAGCCCGAGGCGCTGGATGATATCCCGGGCGGTCTCATTCCAGTTGGAAATAATCCCCAGGCGGTATCCACGATCGGATAGCTCCTTCAGTACCGTAATGGTTTCATCGTAGCATATCCATCGGCCCCCGGGGTTATAAGAGGGGTCCAGCCAGAGCTCCATGATCCGGATCAGATCCAGGGAAATGCCCAGCCGATGGTTGAGCATGCCCAGGTACCAGGGCATGTAACATCGGGGACACTTTCCCAGGGTTCCCGGGTACGAACGCATGAAGATTTTATCGGTCAGATGAAAGGCGTCGGTCAGCTCTTCTTCCGTTACCCGAACTCCGAAGGTTTCCAGAAGACGGCGGTAGTTCTTTTCCCGATCCAGACGGATAAGGGTATACCCCAGGTCGAACCAGATGAACGTCTTACGATGCATTGGTCCTCCGCATGAGTTCAGGCTTTCACGACGTACCGGGTAAGAAACCGGTAGGCGGCCAGGCAGTAGATCTTCCCCGCTTCCGTGAGTTCATCGATCCCCACGTATTCATCCACCTGGTGAGGGATATGCCGGGGACCGGGACCGTTGACCAGGCAGGGTATCCCTTTCCAGGCCCGCAGGAAGGTGCCGTCGGTGGCCCCGGGAACCCCGTTGTACACTTCGTCCTTCCCGGTAATATCCCGATAGGCGGATGCTGCGGCCTGAACGATGGGTTCACTCTTGTCCATGTACACCACCGGACGGTCTTCGATGAACTCGATCTCCGCCTGAAAGTCGGGATCTTCCTTTTTGAGGTTTGCCAGAATATCCTTTAAAGTCCGACGGATGGTATCATGGTCCTGCTTCGGCACGGTGCGAATATCCACGTAACCGACCGCCTGGGAAGGCATAACGTTGAGCTGCCGGGGCTCTCCCTCCGGCGGCGCCTGGACCACCGTAAAGGTTACCGACGGAAGTCCCAAAAACTTGTCCTTGCCGCAGCGATCTTTTTCGGATCGTTCAAAGTCTTCAAAGGCCAGGATAATCCGGGCCATCCGGGTATTGGGATTTATCCCCGTCAGGGGCATGGCGCCGTGGGCCATGCGGCCGTGAACCCGTACCAGGGCGCGGATAGCCCCCTTCATACTGAGACAGAGCTGGTTTTCTTCCGGCTCGCTGACCAGGCAGGCGTCCACATCGTCGGCATGGCCTTTTTTGATATAGTCCTTAATGCCGATCATCATGTTTTCTTCGTCGCAGACGATCCCCAGGCGGAGTTTCCCCTTCCAGGAAACGCCGGAAGAGATCAAGGCCTTGGCTGTCAGTAGATTCACCGCCACACCGGCTTTCATATCGCAGGAACCCCGGCCGTAGAGGCGGCCGTCTTCAATGACCGCACCGAAGGGGGGGTGTTTCCATTTTTCCCGGTCCCCTTCGGAAACCACGTCGGTGTGTCCTTCAAACATCAGCACCGGGCCGGGATTTCCCGAGTCCAGCGTTACGATGATGTTCTCCCGGCCCGGCTGGACCTCTTCCATCAGGGGTTCGATCTTCAGTTCCCGGCGGATCCACTCCGCGATGAAAGAGACCACCTCACTTTCTGTGTTTCCGGTCTCCGGCCGAATGACCGAGTCGATCTTTACCAGGTCCGCCGTCAGAGTAATCAGCTCCTTCGGGTCCAGGGCTTTGAGAATTTTTTCTTCTTCCGCCGTTATCATATCTTCACCTCGCGGGCTTCCATCATCTTCACCAGGTGAGTCATGGTTTTATTCACCGGCACGCCGATACCGAGGTTTTCAGCTTCCCGGACCACGGCGCCGTTGATGAAGTCGATTTCGGTTTTTCTGCCCTTATCGAAGTCCTGCAGCATGGATGAACGATTGGCGGCGGTCTTTTTCGCCACATCCATGGTCATCTGGAAAGCATCGGAGTAGGTGAGAGTAATCCCCTTGGCCTGTACGACTTGGAGAACTTCATCCACCAGGTCTTTCATCACGGCCTTTGTTCCTTCGAAGTCGAGGAGTCTCCCGTTTTCCACCCCCGTAACGGCAGTCAGGGCGTTGATCCCCACATTGATGACCAATTTGCTCCAGATGAGATCCTGGATGTTTTCTTCCACGTGGGCTTCAAAGCCGGCTTTTTCCAGGGCTTCCACAAAAGCGGTGAGCTTCTCGTTCTTCCGGTCCGACATGCAGAGGTGGGTCGGCCCTTTCCCCGCGTGGCGGATCTTTCCGGGACCTAGGAACGTGGCTCCCTGGCTGGTTACCCCCGCGGCGGTTCGCCCGGGGCCGAAGATCTTCCGGAGGATCTCTTCGTTTCCGTAGCCGTTCTGCAGGGTTATTACCACGGCGTCGGGCCCGACGATTTTAACAAACTGCCTGCCAGCCGCTTCGGTGGCGGTGGATTTCACGAAGAGAATATAGATATCGTACCCGGCGGCCTCCATGGGGTCGGTGGTCGCCCGGGGCTGGACGGTTCGTTCCTTTCCGTCGGCGGCATCCTGAATGATCAGCCCTTGTTGATTGATCCGTTTGACATGTTCCTCGAAGATATCGAAGAGCATCACCGTGTGGCCTGTTTCTGCCAGGCGCCCTCCGAAAAGGGACCCCATGGCTCCGGAACCGATAACCGCGATTTTCATATTTTTCCCTCCCTGCTGAATTTATGTATCGGAAGCGCCAGTAATATCCTTCCAGTTCGGTATACCGTGGAGACTTTCAGCGTTCCGGACGGCGTTAACGACAGCCTGGGCCATGGTCCAAGCCGCGATAGCTCCGACGCGATTAAGGTCCGCCGGCAGAGTCCCTTTTCCCAGGCAGAAGATAACGTCGCCATCGCCCAGGGTATGGACGGGATCGATAGTCCTTGCGTAACCGTCATGTGCGATCATTGCGATTCGCCGGGCAGCAGCCTTGTCAATCGCCGCATTAGTAGCGATAACTCCGATTGTAGTATTGGAAGGAAAGCCTTCCCGGTATAGTCCGGCAGATTCACTCATAATACTACGGGATCCGGCGATACGGCCTGTTCGATCATCTAAAGTACCCGCCAGGATCTTTCCAGTATCCGGGTCGCGCACATCACCATTACAGTTAACCGCTACCAGGGCCCCGACTATAAGATCTCCGACGCGAAAGGAAGCTGTGCCCAGGCCGCCTTTCATGGAGCCGGTAGCGTTTCCTGCCAGCCGGCCGATACAACAACCGACTCCGGCACCTATATTCCCCTGTCGGGTCTCGGTTTCTGAGGCATTTATGCAAGCGCGGTAGCCCATGGCTTCATCGGGCCTGATGGCAGAATCGGCAAAAGCAAGATCGTTCAGGACAGCCCCCGCGACAATGGGAACAACTGCCGGACCAACATTAAAACCGACTTTATGCTCTTCAAGATATTTCATTATTCCGGTTCCACAAGCTAAACCGTAGGCGCTGCCTCCTGAAAGGAAGATCCCATGGGTTATAGGCACGACATTTTCCGGCTGTAAACAATCGGTTTCCCGTGTACCCGGAGCTCCACCGCGACTGTCAACACCGGGAACGGCGCCGTCAGGCCCGCAAAGGATAACCGTGCAACCGGAATTATATCCCTCGTCGTGCGCGTGTCCGACTTTTATGCCGGGAACATCAATAATGGAATTTAACATAGCGTATCTCCATGTACATAGTAACTAGAATATATTGAGATTAAAGAAGTAAAGTCGAATTGTCAATGAAGAAGGACTCTTGAAGGATGGAGAAAAACATGTAAGTATTATTTTCAGGATACTTGCATGCTTCCGGAGGTCCGTGTGAACGGTAGCCAAGGTTTCAGGAATGGTATAGTATAAAAGTATTCACATATATTACATTTGCCTTATGCAAGGAGGGCTGCAGAATGAGCAACGATGGGAATGTAAAAAAATTGTTGGTTTCCGATCTGTGGGCTATGAAGAGAGAAGGTAAAAAAATATCCATGATTACCGCCTATTCTTACCCCCAGGGTCTGGTGGTGGACGAAGCGGGCATCGATATCATCCTGGTGGGAGATTCCCTGGGGATGGTGGAGCTTGGTTACAAGGATACCGTTCCCGTGACCATGGAAGAGATGCTCATGCACATCAAGCCGGTGGTACGGGCGGTAAAACGAGCCCACATCGTAGGAGACCTTCCCTTCATGTCCTACAACATCTCGGTGGAACAGGCTGTGACAAACGCCGGAATTCTCTACAAAGATGGGGGATGTGACTCGGTGAAGCTGGAGGGCGGCAGCGACATGGCCGATGTGGTGAGGGCCATCGTCAAAGCCGGAATCCCTGTCTTCGGACATATCGGCCTGACTCCCCAGACCGCCGCCATGCTGGGCGGTTTCAAGGTCCAGGGAAAGTCCATCGACGACGCGAAAAAAGTAGTAGAAGACGCTATGGCTCTGGAAGAAGCCGGTGCCTTTGCCTTGATTCTCGAAGCCATCCCCCAACAACTGGCCGAAGTGATTACCCAAAAGGTAAAAATTCCCACGGTGGGTATCGGTGGCGGTCCTGGCTGCGACGGTCAGGTTCTGGTCTTCCACGACCTGCTGGGTCTGTTCAAGCGGTTTACGCCGAAATTCGTCAAGGTGTACGCCGACATGTATGACGCCCAGGTGAATTCGGTGAAAGAGTTCATCAAGGATGTACAGGAGAAAAATTTCCCTGCCGAGGAACATTCCTTCAATATGAAGAATGAACTGGTGGAGGAACTAAAAAAAGAGCTCGGTTTATAACCGAAAGGAGTGTGCAACAGTGGCACGAGGTGAACCTGAGATTAACCCCGAACGGTGTAAAGGGTGCGAGTTGTGTGTCAGCGCCTGTCCTGAAGGAATCCTGGCCATGTCGGAAGGATTCAACAAACAGGGACAGGTGTATTCCGAGTGTATAGCACCGGAAAAATGCACCGCTTGCATGTCCTGCGCTATTATCTGTCCAGATTCCGCGATCCGGATCTGGCGGTATGCAGGCTGAAGGAGTAAGAAGTATGTCAGAGAAGGTTCTCATGAAGGGCAACGAAGCCCTGGCCGAGGCGGCCATTATCGCCGGCTGCCGTCATTACTTCGCCTACCCCATAACTCCTCAGAACGAGATACCGGCCTATATGGCCCTCAGGATGCCGATGGTTGAAGGAACGTTTCTACAGGCAGAAAGTGAAATCGCTTCCATCAACATGGTGTACGGCGCTTCCGCTGCCGGAGCGCGGGTGATGACCTCATCGTCGTCACCGGGTATCAGTTTAAAGCAGGAGGGCATCAGCTATTTAGCCGGTGCCGAACTACCCGCGGTTATTGTCAACATGATGCGGGGAGGTCCGGGGCTGGGGAACATTGCCGGTTCCCAGGCGGACTATTTCCAGGCGACTAAAGGAGGGGGACATGGTGATTATCATATCATCGTCCTGGCCCCCGGAAACGTACAGGAACTGGCGGATCTGACGATCCGCGCTTTCGACCTGGCCGACGAGTACCGGATACCGGTAATGATTTTGGGCGACGGTTTCTTAGGTCAGATGTCCGAACCCCTGGTTTTGCCCAAACCCACGGGAAAGAAATTCGACAAATCTTCCTGGGCCCTGTCCGGGGCGAAAGGAAGGGACCATCATATCGTCTATTCGTTGCGGCTAACGCCGGAACACGCCCTGGAGGAATTGAACATACGTCTCCAGGAACGGTATGCAGCGATTTCTGAAAAAGAAATACTTTTCGATACCTACAGGGCCGACGACGCCGAGTTTCTCCTGGTGGCTTTCGGTACGTCCTCCCGGCTCTGCAGAAACGCGGTGAACATACTGCGGAAAGAGGGGATAAAAGCAGGGCTCTTCAGGCCTATCACCCTCTGGCCTTTTCCCTATGATGAACTGGAAAAGGCCGCTGAAAAGGTGCGGATGGTACTGTCGGTGGAGATGAACGCAGGACAAATGATAGAAGATATCCGTTTGGCCTTGGGAAAAGACAAGGATATTCAAAGCTACGGTAAAATGGGCGGGGTGGTCCCCGAGGTCGACGAAATAGTCGAAAAGGTAAGGTCCTATGGCACAAGATAACGCGAAACTGGTCTATGACCGACCGGAAGCCCTGGTGGACCGGGCCCATCATTATTGTCCCGGCTGCGGCCATGGCATTATTCATAAATTGCTGGCCGAAATCATCGATGATGCGGGAATTCGTGAAAACACTATTATTGTGGCCCCTGTGGGATGTTCGGTCCTGGCGTATTTTTATCTGAACGTCGACGGATGTGAAGCCGCTCACGGCAGAGCCCCGGCGGTAGCCACGGGTATCAAGAGGGTGCATGGAAATTCCAAGCATGTATTGGTGTATCAGGGAGACGGAGACCTTCTGGCTATCGGAACGGCGGAAACAATCCATGCCGCCAACCGGGGGGAGAACCTGACCATTATCTTCGTCAACAACGCCATTTACGGCATGACGGGCGGTCAGATGGCTCCTACATCCCTGGCGGAACAGAAGACCAAGACCTCCCCCTACGGGAGGAAGGTAGCCGATTTCGGCCAGCCCATTCGAGCCTGCGAGATGATCAATACCCTGGAGGCCCCGGTGTTCATTGAACGCTGCGCGGTGAACAGTGTGAAGAACATCCTGAAGACAAAGAAAGCCCTGAAGAAAGCGGTCAAGAATCAGGTGGAAGGCCGGGGATACTCCTTCGTGGAGATCCTTTCCATGTGTCCCACCGGGTGGGGCATAAAACCGGTGGATGCCCTGAAGTGGGTCGAGGACGCCATGATTCCCTATTACCCCCTGGGTAATTTCAGGGACCGGTAGGAGGTAAGTATGTACGAAGGATTAATATTCGCGGGCTTCGGCGGGCAGGGGGTGATCCTTTCCGGAAAACTCCTGTGCATTGCCGCCATGAACGAAGGAAAACACGTTTCCCACATACCGTCCTACGGCGCCGAGATGCGGGGAGGTACGGCCAACTGCTCGGTCATTGTTTCTGACGATGAGATAGGGTCGCCCCTGGTGCCCCATCCCACGGCGGCGGTAGTACTGAACAATCCGTCCCTCATCAAGTTCGAACCCCGGCTGCAACCCGGCGGGCTGCTGGTATACAATACGTCGTTGATCGACGTCAAGCCGCAGCGTACCGACATTACCATTGTCGGTATAGACGCCAACGACCTTGCCCAGGCGGAAGGAAGCAGCAGGGCGGCCAACATGATTGCCCTGGGTTTGCTGGTAAAGAAAAAACCCGATCTTTGCAGCCTTGACGCCCTGATAAAGGCTCTCGATAAGGCCGTTTCAGCGAGAAACAAAGAGTTGAACGACATCAATATCGCCTGTTTGAAGAAGGGATACCAGGCGGGATAACCCGTTGTTGAAATAACTTTGATTCATCTAAGGGGGGCACCGACAGGGTGCTCCCTTTTTTTAATGATATTGTAACGAATCAAGGAACAGCAATACATATTGACCTGTTTTTCCGATAGTTATACCCTTTGTTCAATTGTATTGTATTCCGTTAACTTATTTTATTCATCGGCAGTGTTGAAATGAAAAAAGCGAAATTGGTTATCAGCAAGGATCATACGATCGGCGAAGTGGACAAAAGGATCTATGGTTCCTTCATCGAGCAATGGGGACGTGCCGTTTATGGCGGTATTTTTGAACCGGGGCATCCTGCCGCAAACGAAAAGGGATTCCGACAGGATGTCATCAACCTCATAAAAGAGTTACAGGTCCCCGTCGTTCGGTATCCCGGAGGTAATTTTCTCTCGGGGTATAATTGGGAGGATGGAGTAGGACCGGTTGGAAAAAGACCGAAAAGGCTTGATTTAGCGTGGCTATCCGTGGAATCCAATGAGATCGGCACAAATGAGTTCCTAGAATGGGCAAGGTGTGCAGATACCGATGTAATGATGGCCGTTAATATGGGAACCCGAGGCCCGGATGCAGCCCGATCACTTCTTGAGTACTGCAACCACCCCGGGGGTACTTACTTAAGTGATTTGCGGCGGTCTCATGGTTATGAAAAACCTCATAATATTAAAATCTGGTGCCTGGGAAATGAAATGGACGGACCGTGGCAGATAGGCCGAAAGACCGCCGAAGAATATGGGCGAATCGCCTGCGAGACTGCAAAAGTAATGAAATGGGTTGATCCCACTATAGAACTGGTAGCCTGCGGAAGCTCCGGAAGCGGCATGCCGACCTTTGCCGAGTGGGAGGCGAAGGTTTTGGAACACACCTATGAGCAGGTCGATTTTTTATCATTGCATACGTACTACAGAAACGATGAAAAAGGGGCGGTCAATTTTCTGGCAAAATCTTTGGATATGGATAACTTTATCCATTCTGTCGTTTCAATCTGTGATTACATAAAAGCAAAGAAAAGGAGCAAGAAAAGTATCAATTTATCTTTTGATGAATGGAATGTATGGTATCCCACCGAAATTACTGAAGATTTACGATGGAAAAGTCCGCAGCCTATTAACGAGAATATTTATACTCTGCTGGATGCTGTTGTTGTGGGATGTATGCTCATAACCCTCTTGAAACACGCCGATCGCGTTAAAATTGCATGTTTGGCTCAGCTGGTAAATACCATTGCTCCCATCATGACGGTAAGCGGCGGGGGGTCGTGGAAAAATACGATCTATTATCCTTACCTTCATGCTTCTGTCTATGGAAGAGGAAAAGTGCTTAATGCGGTTGTACAGTCCCCGGTATATGACACTGTAGAATTCAACGATGTTCCTTATCTCGAAAGTGTTGTCGTTTACCATGAAGAAAAAGAAGAAATAGTTATTTTCGCGGTGAACAGAGATATGGAGGAGCAGCTTTTCGTGGAAACAGATTTACGTGATTTCCCGAATTACCATATCCTGGAACATATCGTCCTCGAAAGTTCCGACGCCGAAGCAGCCAATACCATTGATAATCCGAACAATGTAGTGCCCCATCGGGAAGAGAAAACCGTTATTGAAGAAGGGATGGTGAAAGCCGTTCTCAGCAAGCTTTCATGGAATGTCATCAGGCTGGGAAAGAGAAAGAAGGATCGATAACCGGGGAAGGATCACGCTCTAGATCGCCGTCACGGCCGGCAACTCTCCCGGAAGACAAAAGGCGTATCGATGATTCTCTGCATCGGTGCTGTCCCGGGCCTGTCCAGCAAGGTGGCCATAACGGTGATACAGGCCCGCGAGATTTCTTCCGTCGGGTAACACACCGTCGTAATCGAAGGGTGATGAATCTCCAAAGAATCGTTAATCCCGTAAACAATAATTTCCATGTCTTCCGGTATGCGGATTCCCTGTTGACTGAAAACTGAAAGCGCTCCCAGCGCCAGGCTATCGTTTTGAATGTACAGGGCTGAAGGGAGGCTATCCTCTTCCAACATTTTTTTGGCTGCAATCTTCCCTTCTTCAACCTTGTTTGCCGGTGGAAGGTCCATTTCGCTGGTATACAATTTTACTTTCATATCCAGGTTATGACAGGCTTCGGAAAGACCTTTGTTTCTCTGCACTATGGTCAAAGAAGGCGTTTTGTACACAGGCATCATGATTCCTACCGATGTATGACCATGCCGGTGAAAAATATGGGCGATTTTTGTTCCTACCTTGAAGTTATCAACCGATACCAGATTAAACTGGGGAATATCTCCATAGAGCAGGACTACCGGAACCTGAATACTCGTTTTGGTTAAGAAAGCGAGGTCTTCGCTAAAAACCGGCGGAACAAGAACGCCGTTATAGTAATTCGCCGTCAATACGGATTCAAGTTTTTCCAGTTCACCGTTTCTGTATGGCAGTATCGTGAACCTCATTTCCCGGACTTCTTCCTTAGAAATCATATCCTGTAGAACATTCATGAATATATTGAGGAATATACTATGCTGGGCAGGGGACCAAAACAAGGCAATCTCAGGCATATGCTTAAGGTTGCGAGAGCTTAATTTGCGTGCAGACATATTGGGGATATACCCCATCCGATTGGCGACTTCCAGTATTTGCTTCTGTTTTGCCTGAGAAATGCGCAGTTCTTCCGCTCTGCCGGTCAGGACGAGGGATACAGTACTGGCGGAAGTCCCGACAACCTTCGAAATGTCGTAAATGCTTACCAAATCATCACCTGCTCCGGATGATCAATTCGTCTTCATCCCATTCATAAAGGGCGTTTAAATGTGCACCTTCCGTAATCTTCACCATATACTCCAAAACCTCTTCACCGCCACCTTTCCGGGTCACAACCTCGGGTACTCCGGCTTTATTGACAATCATTGGTATAAAGCGTGTCTGTACGATTATACCATCTTCTATAAGGCATTTAGCAAGGATTGTATAGATCGACTCCGGGTGGAACGGATACGTAGGATATGCAGGATCGGGGATAAACCCAAACATTTCAATTCGGTTGCGCGCCCACTGCTCCGGATCGAAAACTTCGTTACGGACACCATTTTTGAATTTGAAATTCGGGCTTAATGACGGGACCCAGGCAATAAAATTATTGAGCCCGTGATATATTGTCTTTTCCTTGTATACTTCTATGCCGTGTAATATATGGGAATGAGAGCTGAAGATAACATCCGCCCCCGCGTCAATGGCGGCATAGGATACTACCTGCTCATAGTCGGCAAGTTTTACCGGCTTATGTACAATGCCTTTATGCAAATACACAATCAGAACATCGCATTGCCCGCGCAATTCCCGGATATCGGCCAACATACCGCGAAAAGATACCGGTTCGGGAAAAGTATAGATCTTTGTTGGGTTTCCTCCGGGATTGGCCACATCTCCCAGTTCATAATGTGTCACAATATCCACAAAGGCGCATCCCGGCTTTTTTTCAGTGGCCGACATTACCTTTGGCCCCGTACAGTTATAACTTAAAATACCGTACCGGACTCCTTCCTTTTCCACCAGGGCAGGCCTTTTCGCATGGGCAAGGTTCAATCCCGCTCCCGTATAGGAGATGTGATTATCCTCCAGCCAACCGATGGTGTCTATTACACCGATTTCTTTTGCATCATAGATATGGTTCCCCGCCAAGGTGAGAACATCAAACCTCCCCGAAAGAGGAGTGAGATTTTTTAGCTGACGGTGTAAATCCGCAAGTTCCGGCGCCTTGTCGCTGTATGGAACTTCAAGCTGCCCCAACGAAAGGTCTACTTTCTTTAGAACTGTATCCACCCCGGCAAAATATTTTTCCGGATCTTTCCCCAGAATAATATCTCCTGCCGCAAGCATCGTTTGTTTCTTCATGGTTCCTTTCTCCATTCTCTGCGGATGTTTATTATTAGAAATAAATAAACTTTAAGCAGAATATTTCATACATTATTGCAAGCTTCGAAAAAATAAATCCTTTAGGCTTGAGGATAATTCATTCCTTGCGATAATTTAAAACATGCGACTTCATGATCCTTCCCATAATTCTTTCCAGGCGGAACCTGTTCCCTGCAAATATCCATGGTATAAGGGCAGCGGTCACTGAAGCAGCATCCGGCAGGCCGGTTCATCAGGCTTATCACTTCCCCGGAAATAATAATTTTCTCCCGCGTCTGTTCTATCATCGGGTCAGGGATGGGTACAGCCGCCAGCAATGCCTGGGTATACGGGTGCAGGGGATTCCCATACAACTCGTCGCAGGGAGCGGTCTCGACAATTTTGCCCAGATACATAACGGTAATTGTATCGCTGATATGCTTCACTACCGACAGGTCATGGGCGATAAACAAATAGGTCAGACCCAATTCTTGCTGCAGGTCCTCCAGCAAGTTGATGATCTGTGCCTGTATGGATACATCTAACGCCGATATAGGTTCATCACAAACGATTAAATCCGGGTTGCTGGCTAACGCGCGGGCAATGCCCAAACGTTGACGCTGGCCGCCGGAAAATTCATGGGCCACTCGGGTTTTTAAGGACGGCGACAGCCCAACCAGGGTAAATAACTCATCCAACCGGCTTTCATAGGCTGTTCGAGTCGATACGAGTTTATGAATTTTTAAAGGTTCTCCTACAAGAGTACCAGCGCTTTTCCTCGGGTTCAGAGAACTATAAGGATCCTGGAATATCATTTGTATTTTACGCCTTTGCCTGCGCAGTTCCGATGCCTTTAGGCGATTTAGATGAAGATTGTTAAAAATAATTTCACCTTCATTGTCGGTAATCAGGCGCATAATGCTCGTGGCTATCGTTGTCTTTCCACAGCCGGATTCACCTACCAGGCCATAGGTCTCACCACGCTTTATTTTTATGGAGACCTGATCAACGGCGGTGAGCTTCCCGGCATTCATTCGCAGGATTCCCCGTTTTATGGGGAAATGAACAGAGAGGTTCTCGATTTCGAGAATGTGATCCGTGAAGGGTTTTCTTCGGTCGATCCTGTTGGCTTCACAGTTGTTTTTATCCAGATTGTCAAGGACTTCACGGCTCAGGTAGCATGCCGCGAAATGCCCGTCTTCAGCCGTAGCTGTCAAATCGGGAATCCCCTGATGTGAACACATATCGCATCGATATTTACATCTTGGTAAAAAAGGGCACCGCTCCTCGTCATGGGTCGATATTTTATCCGGAGCGTCAATTGGCTGCAGCTTTCGTTCCTTACTGTCATCCAATCTTGGAATAGCGTTCAATAAGCCCCGGGTATAGGGATGTGAGGGATGGGCAAAGATATCCTGTGAACGCCCGGACTCAACGATCCTTCCGGCGTACATTACATAGATTCGCTGAGCGTATCGGGCGACAATACCCAGGTTATGGGTAACGAGAAGCAGTGCAGTTCCGTGGCGCATTGTTATGCTTTTCAGCAGTTCAAGTATCTGGGCCTGCGTGGTAACGTCCAATGCGGTTGTGGGTTCATCGGCTATAATCAGCTTAGGATTCCCGGCAACGGCGATGGCAACCATAATACGCTGACGCATACCGCCGGAAAACTGATGAGGGTATTCTCCCAGCCTCTTTTCGGCATCCGGTATGCCCACCTGGCTTAATAGGCTTACAGCCTGTTTTTTTGCTTCCTTTTCATTCAGACCTGTATGGATGATAATGGGTTCCAGCAACTGGCTCCCAACGGTTTTTACCGGGTTTAGCGAGGTCATGGGTTCCTGAAATATCATTCCAATTTTCCCACCGCGGATCTTGCGCATCTCCGGCCCGGTAGGCTTCAGTGTATGTAATTTTTCTTCTTCCAGGGTGACACTGCCGCTGTCAATACTACCCGGAGGAGTTGGAATCAGCTGTAATACGGCCAACTGACTCACACTCTTCCCCGAACCGCTTTCTCCGACAACACTGACAATCTCGCCCTGATCGATATAATAGGATATTCCGTTAACCGCCTTCGTAACGATGTCATCATTTCTGAAGGAGACGCTTAAATTGTTAATCTGTAAAAGATGTTTGATTTCTTTCATTCTCATCTCATATGGAACCGCGTAACCGCGGATCAAGTACATCTCTCAGTCCGTCGCCGAGGATATTGAATCCTAAAACAAGCAACATAATGCAGATTCCGGGGGCCAGGGCAAATACGGGATTAGTAATAAGTCTGCTGTAGCCTTCGTTTACCATGGCTCCCCAGGAAGCCATGGGTGCTTTTACTCCTAACCCAAGGAAACTCAGGCTGGCTTCCGCAAGAATTGTTCCGCCGATATTCATGGTGAATAGAACAATGATGGGAGATAAACAATTCGGCAGAATATGCGAAAACATTATCCTGATATTGCTGGCTCCCAAAACTCTCTCGGCATTGATGAAATCGGAATTGCGAATAGCAAGCACCTGGGCGGACATCAGTCTTGTATAGGTCGGCACCGTTGCCAGTCCTAAAATAATCATCAGGCTTGTCATGCCGGCGCCAAAAATAATGCCCAGGCCGAGGGACAGCATGATCGCCGGAATGGACATCAATGCATCCATAACACGAGATATAACCGAGTTCACCATACCGCCTAGGTATCCTGCCACTAACCCGAGAAGAATTCCGCAGCCGGCGGCGATCATAACGGCTACAAATCCAATCGCCAGGGAGGTTCTTGCACCGTAAATGATCCGGCTGAAGATATCCCTTCCCAGCTCGTCATTCCCCAGAACATGCTGGGCTGAAGGTTTGGCAAAGGATAGTTTCAAGTTCTGCTTATATGGATCATGCGGACTGATGTATGGGGCCAGCAACGCAGCCAGAACAAATACCACGACCAGAACTGCCCCAAAAATAACGATTTTACGTGCAAACAGCCGTTTGAAAAATTTTCTGATCTTGGAGGTCGAAGGTTTTGTGCCACTGCTCTTCATTTTCAGAACTCCTACTGTATTCGAATGCGCGGATCAAGATAGCCATAGGAAATATCAACAATCAGATTTGCGATACTTACGACAATGGCTACGATAAGAATACAGGCCTGGGTTGTCGCCACATCCTTGCTTAAAACGCTGGTTACCAATAACTGGCCGGTTCCCGCAATACTGAATATGATCTCGATAGAAGCTGAGCCCGATACAACATTCCGAAAGGACATACCCGTCAGAGTTACAATTGGTATTAAAGCATTCTTCAAAGCGTGTTTTGAAATCACCCGGGATTCCTTCAGACCTTTTGCCCTGGCCGTTCTGATATAATCCTGCTGGATAACCTCCAGCATGCTTGACCGCATTTGACGTGTCGTGCTGGCAATGGCGCCGACACTTAAGGCGATCACAGGCAGTATTGTCTGTCTCACACTTTTTACAAAATCCTCCGTGGGAAAGGTAAACCCATAGGAAGGAAGCCATTTCAGATGCATGGCAAACAGGGACATACCCAGTACGGCAAGCCAGAACAACGGCATAACCGCCCCCAGATTCGCCAGGAAAGTGATTACAGTATCCAGGATTTTACCCCGTTTCGTTGCGGCAAGAATTCCGAAGAGGATGCCAACGGCAGTACTGATAATAATGGACAGGCCCCCAAGATACATTGTAACGGGTAATCTGGTCTTTATTAAATCAATCACAGGCATTCTGTATTTATAGGATTTCCCGAAATCACCCTTTATCAGATCTGCACACCAATTCACATACCGGAGATAGATCGGCTTATCCAAATTCATCTCTTTGTAAGCCATGTCATATTGTTCCTGGGTGATATCACCGCCAAGCATGGCGTACACCGGATCACCAGGCATAAGGTATGCTAATAAAAACGTAAATAGCGATACTATGAATATAACAACGACTGATTGCATCAGCCTTTTGGCAATAAAATAAGCCATTCCTCGCTCCCATTCTGCAAGGTTTTCAAAACTGTCACAGTGAATATTTTTTTAATTTTTTTCTTACATGGTGTTACCCGATGGGTTGCCTTGTTCGTCCGCACCGGGTAGACACCACATCATGACATTAGATCATCCTATCAGCTATTTTTCTATCCAGGCAAGTTCCGGTGTCCAGGAAGAGATATGATAATATCCCAAATGAGTTTCATGAACCTTTTCTGCCGCATAAAACTGGCTGCTGACTGATGCGTAGGGTACAAGCAGGCAATAGTCGTCAATCACCTTCTTCGACAATTCCTTGCTTATCTTGACTTTCTCTTCGAAGGTTTTTGCCCCGATCGCAGCATCGATTAATTCCTTCACATCCTTCGGATGAAGAACGCCGCCAACACAACGAACACCCGCATCCGTTAAGGTTCTGGCATATACCGGTGCAATATCGGCTTCTCCGCGTCCGGCCCAGCGGAGGATACCGTCCCAGGTTCCGTTAATTCCCGTCATTTCATTTTCTTTTGCCGATTCAAGAGGGATGATTTCCATATCGATACCAACTTCGGCAAGATAGGCCTGGGTGATTTCCATCAGTTTGACATCACCGGAATTGACATATCCCTTACAGGAGAACCCGTCGGGATAACCGGCTTCGGCAAGCAATTTTTTCGCTTTTTGAACATCGTAGGGATACCCGACTGTCTCATCGTTGTATGACCAGGATCCGGGAGGTGTCCATTGATTGGAGTATGCCCATCCCTGGCTTTTGTACATTTCGGCGATCGCCTTGGCGTCAATGGCATGGGAGATAGCCTGTCGCACCTTCAAATCATAGAAAGGGAGAGACGGATCATTGCTGGTAGGCATAACACCGAACATAACCGTGCCGGAGGTTAACGGACGGCTGATGGGCGCAAGCCCGTCCACTTCCATGGCGCTGACGACCGTACCGTTCACGGTGCCGATGACATCAATTTCTCCCGCCCGCATGGCGGAAATAATGGTTGTGATATCGGGCATGAAAATAACTTCTATTCCGTCAAGATACGGCTGACCTTCAATTCTGAAGTCATCAAATTTTTCGTACACAATCTTAACGTCCCGTTCCCATTCAACAAATTTGAACGGTCCTGTTCCCACGGGATTAGCAATGGCTGCGTCTTTTCCGTTGGCTTTGAAATACGTCGGTGAAACAATCCGGCCTGCCGTAAAAAGCACAGCGTCGGCGATGGAATTGTTCCATTTGGAGAGTTGAAGTACCAGGGTAAGAGGATCCTTCACTAGTATGTCGGCCACAGCATTTATTTCACTGCGTCCGGAAGCCTTGAATTCTTCAAGATTCCATTTTACCGCTTCCGCATCACAGGCTGTTCCATCATGAAATGTTACGTCCTTCCGCAGATGAATGGTCAGGGTTAATGCATCGGCATCTGTTTCAAAGGACTCGGCTAAATAGGGAATGAGAGCACCGGACTCATCATATCTTCCCAGGGATTCCACCACCGGTTCCACCATTTGATATTCATGGAAGGTTGCGAGTCCGCCGGGATAGCCTAAACAATTAGCGGTTGCGTTGAAGGCTACCCTTAATACACCGCCCCTGTTCGCTTCCGCAGTCGCTGTTGTCGTGCTCGACGGTAGAGCCGCAGCATCCGTTGTGTCCGGCGTTTTTGCCGAACTGCCGGAGTCCGAACAAGCGAAGGTCAGGAATAAAAGAAATGCAATGACTACCAAGGAAATTCCTTTTCTAAACGTTCTCATACGTTTCCCCCTCTGGATTAAGAATGTATTCATCTATTTTAAAGAGTAAATAGATTCTGCTGCTAATTGGCCGGATGAAGGCAGGGGTTTTCAAAACAACCCTGATGCAAATAAAGCGATTTCACGACGAACATCATCGCGGCAGTCGTAATGAACATCATGGCCCGCATTGTGGTAGATCACGCATTTTGAGTTTTTAATTACCTCGATCGGCCATATAATATCTGTAACAGGGACCATTTTATCCTGTTGGCCATTAATCATTAGCACAGGAATGTTTATTTTAGAAAGTTCCTGGTACACCTCTTCATCAGTCTTCAGGTTTGAAAGAGGTTTTCGGGGATTAATTTTAACCTCTTCAACCGTTCTTTGAAGTTCTTCCCTGTAAGCTTTTTCGGCCTTCTGCTCGAATTCTGCCTTTAAAGCGGGATTAAGGGCAAATTTTTCAGCAAAGGCTAGAAAATGCATTTTTGTATGCTCGGCGCTCTTTTTTCTGGCTTCAGGATCTCCGGCAGACCTTATGGTCTCAAGTCGTCCGGGAGATGTTTCCCCGCCTTTCCTGGAATGAGGACCGCCGACGAGAGCGGCAAAGCCCACGAGGACTTGCGGGTGACGCAGGACTAGATGCCAGCCGATACCCGCTCCATGAGACTGCCCGGTATAAAAGAATTTTTGTATACCCTGCCTTTGTGCAAATTCATATACATCATCAGCCCAGATGTTATACCATTCACCGCCCAGATCTTCCTGTACGTGGGTGGATTTGCCGTAACCTCTGATTTGGATGGTAAAAACATGAAAACCTTCATCAGCCAGATCCATCGGCCATCCCGTTTCATCAAGATCGAAACCCATCTGGGAGGAAAGAATATATTTTTCTCCTGAACCATATTCATTATAATAAAGGGTAGCGTCACGGACTGTCTGATACATTGGTTCTCTCCTTGAATGATTTAGGGATCAGGCCTTACAAGCCCCATTGTTCCGGATGTTTTCAGCCGTCCGGTGCTTTCGGAAACCAGAATATACAT
>JAFGDJ010000077.1 GCA_016932135.1 Spirochaetales bacterium
ATCAGCAAAGAATTATGCGGCCTGGGGGAACATCGATAAAAAATTCTGCGATGCAAAGGCCTTATCCCGAACAAGGAAGGTAAGCCCTTCAGCGCCGATGGTCTCCTATCAAGGGGAAGAACAGGCTGTTGCCAGGCTCTTTTTTGCCTTAAGCACAGATCAGTGCAGGCTAAATACTCACACTCACACTAATAAAACCAATCTTTGGACAGCTTGCGACTATTCTATAAAAAGGTACAGCCGGTATATTAAAATGGGAACCTCTGAAAACCGTGTTTTTTAGCGATGCGGTTATATTGGGTGAATTGCATGTATCATTATTTCATAGTAATATAAAACATAGTTTTTATCCGATAGGTTCTCTTGTGGGCAAACAGTAAGGTAGAAACTCGTATATACGAGTTCTTAGAGGCGCCCATATGATAGTAAATTAAATTTTGTATAAGGAAGAACTCTCATTGAATAAAATAGTTCACATCATTGAAGAATGGATATCCATGAGTGGTGATAACACAATCTGGTCATGGATTATAACACTGTTTTATCTCGGTACGATTGTGCTGGCTTTCTATTATATGCGTACTATCAGAAAAGAAAAGAAGAATTTGTTATTATGGATATGTATAACCATTTTTACACTGATCATGGGTATAAATAAACAGCTTGATATTCAGATTCTTCTTATAATAACCGGAAAAATTTTCGTGGAACATATGGGGATGATGGAATACGCCGGTGCAATTTTTTGTCTGGTTGCTACGGGGCTCTTTCTTCTATTTCTGTCTGTGATGGTTTTCCTTATTGTTAAAGTTAGAAAACTTCTATTCCGGTCGATGATTGCTGTCTCAGGAGTAGTTATTTTGATGGTTTTTATTCTGTTCCGAGCCCTGTCTGTCCCCATAGTACACATTCATGGAATGGAGCTTCTGGGAGTTGGAGCTATATTCTTTCAACTGGTATTGCATATTCTAAAACTAAGGAAAGACAACACTCTAGGATACATTTCGGAAGAGGAGTGAAGATTTCTCATTTAGGAAAACCTAAAAGGCAGAGTTGCAAGAGAATACTTTTCCAGGGGTACTCTTGTAGTATTTTATCGACTCATATTACACTGGGCTTGTGCATGAATAGGGAGTAAACCATGAAGATAGAAGGTACTATTGCTATCCTAGGAACCGGAAACATCGGCAGTTCCATCGCCGAAGGGCTGCTTAGTTCCGGGGAATATAAGTCGGAAGATATTATCCTGACCCGCCGAAGAAGGGATCTGCTGAAAACGTATGAGCAACGGGGATTTCCCGTTACTGAAGATAACCTTGAGGCGGTTGAAAAGGCCGGCGTGGTTATTCTCGCCGTTCGCCCGCAGCAGGCGGAAACCCTGCTGGATCAGATCTCCGGGGTTTTATCCCGGGGAGAGAAAATTCTGGTCTCCGTGGTGACGGATATAGCCATCGCTGATATGAGAAAATATATTCCGGTGAATGTTCCGGTAATCCGGGTAATGCCGAACACCGCCATTGCCGTCCGGCAGTCCATGACCTGCCTCTGCGCCGAGGAAGCCTATAAGAAAGAACTGGAAAAGGTGCGACGGATTTTCGAGCATCTCGGGAGAACCGTGATTATCGAGGAAGAGCTTATGGATTCGGCCACGGTGCTGGCGGCCTGCGGAGTGGCTTTTTTCATGAGGGCGATCCGGGCCGCTTCCCAGGGAGGCATCCAGATAGGTTTTCATTCCGATGAAGCGCTGAAGATAGCCGCCCAGACAGCCCGGGGAGCGGCGGAGCTGCTGCTTTCCAAGGGCAGCCACCCGGAATCGGAGATTGACAACGTTACCACCCCCAAGGGCTGTACCATCGCCGGACTGAACGAGATGGAACACCAGGGGTTCAGTTCTGCCATCATTAAGGGGATCATGGCTTCGTATGAAAAAGCCGGGAGTTTACACCAGGGGTAAGACCCTTCCTTTTCCTGAAAAAGTAACCGAGAAGAAACTTGAAAAGAATACTGTGATCTTGTATCTTTTGGGCTATGAAAAGAACACAACCCTTAAAAGTCATGGTTGATTCCTCGTTCCCCCTGGGGAAAGTAGTCGTTCATCCGAATGAAGGTTTTGATCTTGGCCTAATGAATACCTGCTATCCTGTGAAGGTGTACCTGAATATACCCCTGGCGGATTTCCAGCAGGAAAAAACCGAAGCGATGCAGGGGCAGATTTTTCTTGAAAATACATGCCGAAAGGCGTATGCCGAGCTGTCCCAGAAAACCTGGAATAAGATGGGAAGCCCGGAGAACGTTATTCTGATTTATGAAAATGGTAAGCTGCTAATTCTCAGTGTGCCGAAAAGTAAAAGCTAAGGTTTTCAGGTTTGCCGTGGGAATTATCTTTGTAAACAATGAATAGTCACCTGGACCTTATAACCCTTCTGGGCATCGCCGTGGCCGTATCCATGGACGCCCTGGTCGTTTCCATCGGCAACGGGTTTTTTATGAAGGAATTCCGTGTTTCCCGGGCCTTGCGGATAGCCTTTTCTTTCGGCTTTTTCCAGGCCTTGATGCCCTTGATCGGGTGGCTTGCCGGTTATAGTTTAGCGGAGTTTATTTGCGCCTGGGATCATTGGGTGGCTTTTGCCTTGCTGGTGACCATCGGTGTGAAGATGATCTGGGAGTGCCGAAAGGTATCCTCGGACACTGCGGTTCGGGACTGTTCCGGTTTTTCAACCTTGCTGCTCCTTTCCATCGCCACCAGCATCGATGCCCTGGCTGTTGGGGTGAGTTTTGCCCTGCTGGATACCTCAATTTTCTACCCCATAACCGTAATCGGAATCGTAACGTTTATTGTTTGTTTCGCCGGTGTTCTGGCGGGGAGTAAAATGGTGCGATTTCACGGTGCCGGGTTGGAATTAACGGGTGGGCTTATTCTTATCGCCATCGGAGTGAAAATCCTTTTGGAACACCTGATAAAGGGAATCTGAGCCGGCTTGACTTTCGCCTTCTTTATGGTATGCTGAGGGCCGAGCTAGTATGAAAAAACCTGGTGTCTTGAGTTTAACGAAAAGTATCCTTCTCGTTCTCCTTCTTTTTCTTCTCTGTACCGGATGCGAGACTACACCGAGTCCCTATTTTAACGCGAGGCAGGTACGGGTCACGGATGTTTTCGCCGGGGCCGGTTTATTCGATCTCATCGTCACCAGTATTTCCCTTTTCGATCCCGATATTCAGGAAGACCTGATCCGCTCTCTCCTGGTGGAGGTGAATGAAGATCCCGATTTAGTCATCTACTGGGTCCCTTCATCGAATCCTGACATTACGAACCTTTCCTATCAGACGGCCCTGCTGAACGGCTCCATTGTATTTTCCAAGTACGCCTTATTACGTTCCGCCGCCTCCATGAAGGGTTCCGCGAGAGCGGGAATGGCAGCCAAAACGGTAGAGGAAATGGAAGAAGAGGAAGACTATACCCTGACGGAGGAAGAGCAGGCAGCCTTGAAAGCCCGGGCCGCCGAATTATCCGATGAGGAGCGCTCAGAATTGAAACGCTGTTTTGTGTACCTTTCCTGTGCCGCCGCCGCCCTGGTCAAGGTGCCGGACACTTCTTTGGAGTTGGTAAAACAAACCGCCCTGTTTCTGCAGCAACCGGAAAGGCTGATGATCGATGTCTTCGCTTTACCCGCGACCATATCCCAGCTTTTTTCTGTCCGGGATAACTTGAGCAGTGTGGGGCAGCAGTCCAAAGGGCTTTTGAAAAACGTCAACGCGAATATCGTGGTCCTCAAGGCCGTGTTGGAGGTCAACCGGGAGGCACGGAAGGAAAGTCAGGATACTTGAGGCACGAGAAGAAACTCTGAGGGAGGAAGATTATGAAACAGCTTTATGGAATACTGGGCGTTTTGATGATACTCGCTGCCTTTTTTGGTTGTGCCACCACGGAATCCTCAGGCGGGCAGACATCCGTGGAGGCACCGAAGGTTGACGTGAAAACCCGGGTAGATTCCTATGATTATAAGGTGCTGGCCAAGGTCGATGAAGGAAAATTACCGAAATATGTTCTCGCCGTGGTAGGAGAAGCCGCGGTGCTGGACGAGGCGAAGATCGACCTGGGGGAAGTACTGCAGAACGAGATCAATAAAAGCGGAAAGGTGACCCTGGTGGACAGGAACAACCTGGCGGCTATCATCGAAGAGCAGAAATTCGCCCTTTCGGGAATGTCCGACGAAGGGAGTGTGCGGATAGGAGAACTGGCCGGGGCGGATTACCTGATTATCACCCAGCTGGTTTCATCCAGCCGGCAGAAGGTGGACAAGGTGGTGTATGACGCCATGGAGGCGGAAGTTACGCTGCAGGTGAAGCTGTTGGATGTCAGCACCGGGGAAGTTTTCGCCAGCGAAACAGCCGCGGGGAAAGCATCAACGAAGCTGGTGACTGATTCAGCGGGTAATCTGGTCACCGGGGCCGTGGATTTCAGTTCCCTCTACGCCCAGGCGGCCCTGGACGCCGTGGCCGGGATTATCCCTCCCTTCTTAGGAAAATTCCCTCTGCTGGGTTTTGTACTGAAAGCCGGTGATCTCACCTTGGAATGCGACCTGGGAACCGGTGCCGGGGCTTCTGTCGGTGACAGGATCGCTTTTATACGGAAGGGCTCTCCGGTGTACCACCCGGTAACCAAAAACCTCCTCTCTTACGATTACACCTATCTTGGCTACGGCACCGTGACGGAAGCGAAGAGCGCCTCTTCATCGGTTGCGACGACGAATCTCCTGGACACGGTAAAACCTGCGGATATCGCGGTGTACATCGGGCCATAAGAACCCTCTGGATGTATGGTATTCCAACGCCGGTAAGCCATGACCTTATGTCATTCAATGAAGGTCCTCGAGTTATCCCGTCTCCCCGGACGGAGTCTTCCGGACAGCTCTTGAAGAGCTGAAGGTATTGGGCTTGTTAAAAGCCGCGAAAATCTCCATCCTGGAATGAAGGTTGATCTTTTTGTATATTTTATAAAGGTGGGCGCTGACCGTTCTGATGGAAATGTCTAACGTATCGGCAATTTCATCATTGGATTGGCCGTCAATGATAAACCCCAGGATTTCCCGCTCTCTGGCTGAGAGTTTGAATGTGTGAATGAAGTTGTACCTTCTTGAGGAATAGGAGAGCTTGTTACTTGTATCTTTGAGTTCATGTATATGACGGCTTATAGTTTCATCAAGTTCCAGATTCAGTGTTTCAGCCTTATTCCTGTCTTTCACTAAGTCCAGCCCGAAAACAATGTTAATGATTATGAGCATAAACGGGAGGCCTATCCCGCCCATCATGACTATGTATCCTTCGACTACATTGGTCAGGAACATGTCATGAAGGTAGAGCAGGCTTATGGGAATTAACGTGGTGATAAACAAACCCGCCCCTCGCCTTTTTTCAATACGGGCGCGAAAGGCTATATAGACGATATACAGGCACGGGATGCTCAGTGACATTTCAAACAGATTATAGAATCCATAGAATACACTGTAGTTCACCTGAAGCAGGAAGGCTATCATCAGAAAAATCGATGGAATGAAAGAAATAGCAGTTACATAGGATTTCTTCTTTATATGAAAGAAGGATCGGGTAAATCGAAGAAAACAATAGGTTGCTGCTATTTCAAGGATCCCAATCATTTTCATAAACGGTATATAGGATATCCGGGTATATTGAAATCCCGGCAAACTGGTGAGGAAGATACCTGCCTGGCTGAAGGCAAAAGAGATTGATACAAGGGAAAACCAGAATATCGCCTTCTCCTGTTTACGTTTGGAATATAGTAATATGGAATTCAAGCCGAAAACGATCAGGAGAAAAGAGAAAAACAAATTGATCTGCCTGTGGAATAGACTGTTAACCGAGTATACATCGTCGATCTGATTCTTCGGTCCGATCTGGAGGTCGCCGGAGATGAGACCTGAGCGGTTAACGTATATTTTTAACAGCAGTTCGTTTTTACTGTCCCATCGAATAATGGAGGGAGGCACGTCGTAGCGACGATCCATGTTCCAGTCGTTAAACCACTCGGGAGGGAACCTTCCGGTCTCGCCTATCAGCTGACCATTCAGATACGCTTTGTCCGCGATTTCTATTCGCCCGAGAAAGAGAGAGAGCATCTGACCATTATAGGAAGCCGGGATGGAAAACTCCGTTTTTAAAAATAAGATACCCTCTCCATCATCCAGGTATCTAGGCAGGGATTTTATTGTGGAAACATCGAAGGGAGTATAGGCTCCGTTATCTTCTTCTGTTGAGAAGAACCAGTCGTTTTCCAGCAGATGAACAGTGTCGTTATGCCCGCATGATAGAAACAGGAAAAGGAATAAAAGGGAACCAAAAACCTTCATGATCCTGTCAATAAAATCCATTTCTCTTTTTAACATGAATAGGATTAAAATGAAAAGGAATATTTCCGGTAAGAAATTGAAGGGCTGAAAGAAATAGATCCAGTAAGCATTTATACTTACAGCATAAGTATTTTTTTTACCTTGACGATTTTCGGAATTGGTTCGACTATTACTTACCTTTTTTGAGTATTTCGGAGTCACAGATGACGGTGCAATTGAAAGATAAATTCTGGTCAGACAGGATGGATCTCAACAGAACTGTAGCGCTGATGTACCAGTGGGAACAGTACAACGCCTGTGGTACAGTGGAAAATTTCCGCCTGATAGCGGATAAGAAACAGGGTAAAAGGAACGGGTACTTTTATACAGATTCGGATCTTCATAAGTGGACTGATGCCGTTTCCCGAGGGCTTGCCACTGTATCGGACGAAAAGCTCAAAGGACTTCTGGATGAGTACATAAGCCTGATGGGAAAAGCCCAGGATGCCGATGGATATCTGTTCACATGGAACCAGATCTACTTTCCGGGAACACGGTGGAAAAATATTCAGGTTGAACATGAACTCTATACAGCGGGGCATTTTATAGAGGCCGGAATTTCTCATTTCCAGGCCACCGGGGAAAAGACGCTTCTGAACATGGGGGTAAAGCTGGCGGATCTCATTGTCGGAGATTTTCGGAAGATTACCTCCTCCAACTGTCCCGGTCACCAGGAGATTGAGATTGCTCTGATCAAACTTTACCGGGTGACCGGGGATGATAAGTATATCAATACGGCGGAGCGGTTCCTTAGTAAGCGGGGACGAGGAAGGTTCTTCGGCCTTACCTTGCTCAGCCACGTGATCTCCCATGGTTTCAGGAGCAACAGGATAAAGAGGAAAGACAGGAATGAAGGCTCCAAGGAACTGGGATTCGAGTTCAGCGAAAACATTCATTCCAGGGAACCCAGGTTTCTTGCCTTCAGAGCTTTTTTCGCCTTCATCAGCGGGAGCTACCAGCAGCAGCACAAATCGCTTTTGAAACAGACAGAACCAAAGGGTCATGCGGTTCGCTGGGCTTATATGATGTACGCCGCGACAATGCTCGCCCTGGAAAAGGGAGATGCCGATATCAGCCTGTTCCTATCGAAAAGCTGGGAGAACCTGGTAAGGAAGAAAATGTATATAACCGGGGGAATAGGGTCCCTTCCGGTAATCGAGGGTTTCGGCAGAAACTATGAGCTGAACAATGAGTTTTCCTACAGCGAAACATGTGCCGCCATCGGTTCCATTTTCTGGAACAATGAAATGCTGAAGCTCTCTCCCCAGGCTCGTTATGCCGACCTTGTCGAACGGCAGCTTTACAACGCCGCTTCCGTGGGGATCTCCCAGGACGGTAAGAAGTACTTCTACCGGAATCCCCTGGAATCCCATGGAGAGATAGAGCGTCAATCCTGGTTTAAAACCGCCTGTTGCCCCTCAAATATTTCCCGCCTTTGGGCCGACATACACACCTTCATCTACCATGAAGCCGCCGATGGGATCTATATAAACCAGTACCTAGGCAGCGTTGTTCGTTTTACAGAGAAGGATATCCATATTGAGCTCACCTCGGGCTTTCCCTGGGACGGACAGGTGGAGATCAGGGTTTCCTGTACCAGGCCGGCAAAGCTTATGCTCCGAATCCCCGGCTGGGCCCTGTCGTGGACGATCCGGGTTAACGGTGATCTCTTTTATGAAGAATCCGTCGGCGGTAAAACAGGTCGTATCGAGACCGGTGAAACCAGCCGCCTTTATACGGATATTGCCGAGAGGGCCGACTACAGAGAGGTTAAACTCCCCCCGGGATCCGATCATCGTATCGAAATGGAAATTCCCATGGAGATACTGGTGAATCGGGCGGACGACAGAGTGAAGGAAAACCGGGGAAAGATCGCTCTTTCCAGGGGACCCCTGGTGTACTGTATCGAGTCGGAGAAAGAGATCGATGAGCCGGTGAGCAGGTCGTCCCTCCGGTTTTACCGAGACGAACACAGCTTTTCTGAGAAAAGCGGGTATATTTCCGATGGAAAAGTCTCTTTCATACCCTACTACCTGTGGGGCAACCGGGGGAAGAAGAAGATGAAAGTCTGGGTCGAGAGCAAGAACTGATAATTTCAAAATACCGACAGGAGGAAGACCGGATGGATGTGAAAGTAACGCAGTTGAACAAAGCCCGATGGTGGGAAATCGGTGGATTTTCCTTCAATAATGCGTCGACCAATGCAGTCTGGGCGCTGATTACCACCTACTATCTGGTGTATACCACGGAAATCTATGGGTTTCCCGCTGTTCTGGTTGGGGCAATTATGATGGGAACCCGAATTTTCGATGCCTTCACCGATCCCATTATCGGGGTGCTGATAGACAGGACCCATTCCCGGTTTGGGCGTTTCCGGCCCTGGATCCTCGGTGGAGCCATATTATCTTCTTTAATGATCGTACTCATGTTCAGCGGGATCCGGACAGGCTCTTATCTAGGCGACCTGATTCTTGCCCTAGGGTTGTATTCAATCTGGGTACTGGGGTATACCGCCCAGACGGCCTGTACAAAGAGCGCCCAGAATATAATCTCCAGCGTTCCCAAACAGAGAAGTATCATCAATGCCCTGGGATCCTTGAACACCGTTCTTGTGCAACTGGCAGCCCTGGTTATTGTGCTGCCCGTGGTCAAAGCCATGGGAGGAACAAAAACACCCCTGGCCTGGGCTACGGCCGGATCGATTTTCGGCGGAATACAACTGCTGTATGCCGTTTTTTCCGTCTTGGGGTTGATGAAAAAAGATGTGCCCGAGCATTTACAAAAGGTAGAATCGAAAGGTTTTCCGAAATTTGCCGATTACGTGGCAATCTTCCGTTCCAATAAAGCCTTGCAGATGCTTATAGTAGCCGCGTCTTCCAATAAGATTACTCAGAGTATGCAGTCCGGTCTCATTGTTCTCCTGTTCTATTATGTGGCAAGAAATCCCGACCTGCAGGGGATCGTAACCAGCATCACGGTCGGCCTGGGCGTAATAGCCATGTTGTTAATGATTAAACCGATTGAGCGTTTCGGAAGGAAGGAGGTGTTCACTCTTTCTTCCTGGGGCGGATTTCTCTATGGTATTGCGGCAATTTTCCTCGTTGCCCTGGCTCCGCAGAATCCCGTTTGGCTGATCATCGTTGCATCCGTCAATATGATCCTCATCGCGGGAACCGGTGAAATCAATATCATCTCGATGGTCGGTGATGCCGCCGATTATGAGCATTACATCTCCGGACGGTTTATTCCGGGGATGATCGGAGCGTCATTCTCCCTTATCGATAAATTGATTAGCTCTTTTGGAAGCCTGATAATTGGAGCTATTCTGTCGGCTATCGGTTTTGTCTCAGTTTCTGAAACAGCTCCGTCGGATATCCTTTTCTGGGGAGTCCTGATCATGTACTTCGGCTTTCCCGCCCTGGGTCACCTTTGTTCCATCCTGGCGATGAAATACTATCCCCTGGATAAAAAAACGCATTGGGAGATGCTGGAGGCCCTGGCCCGGGATGAGAAGCTGTAATACATAAGAAAAGGCGGGTATCGCTGAAGAATCGATGCGCCGCAGAAATTATCTAGATTTCCCTTCGGTGCGGCATGGATAAGGGAGTATCAATGAAAAAACTTGTAGAAGAGTCCCTGGCCTATGCCATCGGTCAGTACGAAAAGATGATTGAGTCGATGAAGGCATATCGCGTCAGGTTTCCCCGGTCATGGGAAAACGGCCGGCTCAGAACCGCCGGCTCCTGGTGGTGGACCGCCGGTTTTTATCCCGCGAGTTTATGGCTGTTGTATGAGTACAGCGGTGAGGCCTTTTTCCGGAAGGAAGCCCGCAGGCGGAGCAACTTGATGAAGATCCAGCGCTGGAACCGATTTACCCATGACCTGGGCTTTATGCTCTTTCTCCCATTAGGCGCTGCCTATCGTATCGAGGGGGATCCCGGCGATTCCCTGGTGCTCCTGGGGGGTGCTAAAACCCTTGTATCCCGCTATAAACCGGAGGTGGGACTTATCAGATCCTGGGATCATGGAAAATGGAAATATCCCGTGATTATCGATAACATGATGAACCTGAATTACCTGTTCTGGGCTTCGGAGTTCAGCGGTAATGAGTTTTTCAGAACCGTTGCCACCAGCCACGCAGACCATACGATAAAGAATCATTTTCGAAGCGACGGCAGTACGTATCATGTGGTTGATTATGATCCCCGGACAGGTGAGGTCCGGTCACAGGGAACATGTCAGGGATACTCGGATGATTCCGTATGGAGTCGAGGTCAGGGATGGGCTGTGTACGGGTTTACGGAAATGTACCGCCATACGAAGAATCGGACATATCTCCGGCAGGCCTGTACTGCCGCAGATTTTATTGTACATCATCCTGATTTCCCCGCCGATGGAATACCTTATTGGGATTTTAACGATCCCGGTATTCCGGAAGCCTACCGGGATGTTTCAGCCGCAACGATTCTGGCGTCGGGACTTCTCGAACTGAAGGATTATGTCGGTGAGATAGAGGCTGAGACATATCTGTCGGTGGTGGACAGGATACTGAAAAGTCTTTCGGGGACGGAGTACAAATCACCGAAGAAGGAAACCGGCAGTTTTATTCTTGGTGGCAGTGTGGGCAATCTTCCGTCAAAGGATGAAGTCGATGTGCCGTTGAGTTACGCGGACTATTATTATATCGAAGCCTTATTGCGGCGCCTGAAACTGGCGGAAAAAACGGAAAAGGAACAATAAATTGGTGCAGGAACCTGCAGAAGATCATATTATTTCGACTTCCTCTCAAGAGGGAAAGGAAGATCGGCGATTCTGGCTTCAAACCCTCTGTTTCATTGCGGAACCGGTTTTGGAGGCGTTAAGCCGGGGTGAACTTAAGGAACGGATGCCGGTCGAATGTGTCCGCAGACCTGGGTACGGAGACAGAAAGAAGGTTTCCCATCTGGAGGCTTTCGGTCGTCTGATGGCAGGCATGGCTCCATGGCTTGAACTGGGCGCTTTAAAGGCGGATCCTCTGGAAGATCCGGCGGAGACCTTGACGAGAATTCGTTTCACCGAACTGTATCAGAAAGCTGTAACCCGGGCAGTGGATCCCCATTCTCCCGATTTCATGAATTTCTGCAGATATAAGCAACCCCTGGTCGACACGGCCTATCTCGCGCAGGCTCTTATCAGGGCTCCCGAAATTCTGTACCGTTCCCTCCCCGGGGAAACTCAGAGGCAGCTGATAGATGCCCTGAGGTCTTCCAGGAGAATCATACCATGGAAGAACAATTGGCTGCTTTTCTCAGCGATGGTCGAGGCGGCCCTGTTCAAGTATACCGGGACGTGCGATATGAAGCCGGTGAAGTATGCCTTAAAAAAACTTTCCCAGTGGTACGTCGGGGACGGCACCTATGGTGACGGGTCCGAATTCCATTGGGACTATTACAATAGTTTTGTGATTCATCCCATGCTTCTGGACATTACCCGGGTATTTAAAGGCAACCCCCTGCTTCCGCTGCAGTATCAGAAAGTACTCCGCCGGGCAAAGCGTTATTGCGTTGTTATGGAACGGCTGATATCCCCGGAGGGAACCTTTCCACCCATCGGCCGTTCCTTGCCGTACCGATTCGGGGCGTTTCATCTGCCGGCACAGCTTGCCCTGGGGAACGAACTTCCCGATGAAATATCTCCACCTCAACTCCGATCAGCCCTTACCGCGGTAATACGTCGAATCATGGAGGCTCCGGAAACCTTTGATGAATCGGGATGGCTTCGTGTCGGGTTCTATGGTTCCGGTCCGGAATTAGCGGAGCCCTATCTGTCTACCGGCAGCATGTACCTCTGTTCGGTCGGGCTGTTGCCCCTGGGATTGGGAGCCTCCGATCCGTTCTGGTCTCTGCCGGGAGAACCCTGGACCTCAAAGAAACTCTGGTCAGGCCGAAAGATCGGCAGAGACAAGGCGTTAAAATAGAGAATGAGGGCGCGGGAAAATTCTTCCGCTTACTGTATTACGACCTGGTTTCGAAGCTAGTCTGTCCTGACAATTTCCCCATCCGCCAGTAACTTGATCAAAAGGGATGACAGCATCCGGTTTTTCTCTTCGGCACGCAGCTGCCGGGAAATGTCATCTTTAACGTCTTCATAGAGAGCAACAGTCTCCGCCCTCCGGTCCGTGACTCTGAGGATGCGATAGTTGCCGTCAGTTCCCCGAAAGGGCTCGCTTGTATCTCCCGTCTCCAGGGATTCTACGATTTCCCGGGTGGCCGCGGGCAACGATTCGATCGCGTAGTACCCCAGGTCCCCGCCTTTACTGCTGCTTACCGATATCGAACAATCGGCAGCTAATCTCTCGAAGGATTCTCCCCGTTCCAGCTTCCCATAGACCGTTTCGATCTCCTCCTTGTCTCTTACCACAATCTCGCTGATGCGGTACAGCGCCGGTTCGGAGAATTCGGATATGTTGTCCCTGTAGATGGATCTGCACGCCGCCTCCGTAACCCGGAACCCTTCCTCTTCCAGCAGCATGTCGGTGAGCCTGTCTATCAGGAGTGAATTGTGAATCTCCTCCTTCAGCCTGTCCGGGCTGGTACCGCTGTCTTCAAGAAACCGGAAAAATGCCGTTTCATCTTCAAACCGGTTTTTAAGAATTTCAAGGTGAATATCGATGCTGTGCTTTTCGACCGTGATCTCCCGTCTTTCGCATTCCTGGAGGAGGAGACGGGTATGTATCATGGTCTGGATAACCCGTTCACGCAGGGCTTCGAAGTCGCTGTAGTCCAGTGGCGTCCGGCTGCGGCTTCCACTCAGCATGGCCTGTTCCTCGAGCTGCCGCAGCTGATAGTACAGTTCCTGTTCGTAGATCGGTTCTCCGTTCACCAGGGCTATGACTGAAGCTTCGTCGGCGTCGGAGAAGAGCATCCCCTGGGGAGTGAGAAGAAGGAGTAAACAGAGAATTATCACACGCAGCATAGCGCCTCCCGGTGTAGGGTGTTTGTTATCCTACCGGGCAAAATTCAAACCGTCAAGAAAAACCTTGCGACGACCCGGCTTTCAAGAAAAAACCGACAGGTCTTTCGGTAAAAACGAACAGGGGACTCTTTCCGCAGGGATTCGGGAAATTCGCAACTGCCTTCCCGGTATAGAGTTATATAAAATAAATGTTTCACCTTCACGGTTGGAACACATATTGCATATAGAGTTGCATAATCATTTTCTAAGGAGTGCGTTATGGCTGTACACGATATCAAACTGGAGCGTCTGCGCGATATAAGCATGAAGGAGTTTTCCAAGTTCGGGAGAATCATCGGAAGGGATGAGGATACCGAAGAAGGAAAATACAACCTGCATCCCATCGACGCTAAAGCCGCTGTCGACAATGACATGATTAAAGCCTATTGGGATCTTCTTCCCTTCGAGGTAACGGACCAGGAAAGGTTTTCCATGGGGATGCTTTTCCTGAAATCCAAGAAACCCGGCGAGCCCATCGACTGGACCGAATGTCACCGTCAGACTTACGAATTTTTCTTCCCCCTGGGCGGCAAGCAGCTCGTCTTCATCCTCTGTCCCCCCATGGAAGAGCCCGATCCGGCTCAAACCAGGGCGTTTCTTGTCGGTCCCGACGAAGGTGTTCTTCTCGATAAGGGAACCTGGCACTATCCTCCCTTCGCTGTTAACGGCATCACACCATGTCTGATGCCCAGATATGGTAAGCTCGCGCCCCGGAAAGGAAAAGTTACGACTGCTTATGGTCGGGACTGGCCCACCGAAGGACCTGGATGGATAGAAGGTACACTTCACGCGTTGGATACCATCTTTTACGGGGGCGAACATACCGACGACGAATATAACATTCGGGTTGTCTTTTAATTACGGCGTGTAAAAACGAAACGTACATAAACCATAAGGAGGCTTACTAATGTACGAAAAGAAGTCCAAAATCTTTTTTCTTTTCATTGCGTGTGTCTTGATTGTTTCAGGACCGTCTCTGTTTGCCGGTGGTGAACAAGAGGCTGAGGCTGCGGAAGGACCGGAACAAATGGTTACTACGTATGCAACCATGGCGAACGATTTCTTCCTCACGTTTGATCAGGGGGCAAGAGAAGCTGTGGAAGCTCTCGGTAATGAGTATATTGCAGCGACCGACGACAGAAAGCCGGAAAAGTTCATCTCCAGTATGTCATCCTACGCCGCTGCCGGCGTAACCATGATGTCCGGTTATTCACCGACAATAGGTTCGGTTGTAGAGGCAACAAAACTTGTAAACAGGGAAAAGGTCTATTATTCCAATGTTCTCGAGATTGCCGACTGGTGGACACCCCTGGATGCCGGACCCTACTGGGGTATGTTTCACTTTCCCGATGCCCGGGCGATCGGCCTGCAGGGTGGTGAAGTAATGGCTGAAGCCCTCGGCGGTGAAGGAAAGACCTTGTTGCTTCTTGGTTTCCCCGGTTCTAAAGCCGGTAACGACAGGGGCCTTGGATTCAAGCAGACCCTGGAAAAGTACCCCGGCATGGAAATTCTTGCTGAAGAATACGGCGATTTCGTCCGTGACAAGGGCTACAAGATTACCGCCGACTGGATTATCAAATACGGTGACGAGATTAGCGGTATTTATTGTACCAACACCAGCATGGCTGTCGGCGCTGCCGTTGCCTGTAAAGAAGCCGGTATGAAGGACGTGATCATCATCGGAACCGATGCCAACAAGGAAAACATGGATTATCTCAAGGATGGAAGCATCTACGCTATCTGCGGTATCTATGGACCTTGGCTTGCAGGACACGCTGCGGTTGTAGCTTATGACCTGCGCCACGGCTGGGAGCCGACGGTTGCCGAAACCATGATGTCTACCGGTTTTATTCTTCTTACCGAGGACAACTGTCAGTGGTATATCGATACCTTCTGCGGCGATAAACTGCCCTACGACTGGAAAAAGATGTCCAGGACACTCAATCCTGACAACTGGGATCCGCAGAACCTGATGATACCGATTTATCCTCCCACTTTTACAAACTGGGAATTCGTAGAGAAACCAAAGGGATATGAAGTCCCGGAGGAGTATACCGAAGCGTTGGAAGCTGGCCAGTATGATGAAATACGTGATTTGTATCGAGCACACTTTGTGGATCATACGGTCATTCCTCCCAGTGCATCGGCTCCTTACGATAAAGTCTACTGCTCCGACAATACATCCGGAGGGGCAGCAGTAGTTTCTACCATTTCGAAATAACGCACAATCTGTATGGGTGGGTGCCTTGTGTATCCACCCATGCTTTTCTGTGCGGGGAAGGATACAAGAGTGGCATCCATAACGCCCTTTCAACCAAAGAAGATACAACTTGAAACCTTTGTAAGGTATGTTCCGCTGTTATTGATACTCCTGTTGTTCATTATTTTTTCTTTAACATCCACTGCTTTTATAAAATTCCGTAATTTAGTTGAGATCCTGCAGCTTTCATCCATTTATCTGTTGTTGGCTGCCGGAGAGACCTTCCCGGTTCTTATGGGCAGTATCGACCTTTCAATCGGCGGTATTATTGTAGCGTCAGGCGTGATAGCGGCTACAATTGCTCCCTATGGCGGAATCGGGACCGTTGTGCTGATCCTGGTTATAGCCCTTTTGCTCGGGATGCTGAACGGATTGATTGTAGCTTTTTTAAAGCTGCCTTCTTTTATTGTGACCCTGGCAACATGGTTTATCTATGCCGGTATAGCAATAGCTCTTACCGAAGGGTACAACATAAATATCAGAAGCAACCAGTTCAGCAACATTTCAAACGGCAGGTTTATTCCCGGTATACCAAATCTGATTCTCTGGGCTCTTCTCATATATTTCCTCTTTGTGTTTTTAAGTGAAAAAACAAAAATGGGTCGTTATATCTTTGCCATTGGCGGGAAAGAAGATGTGGCTGCCCGAATGGGTATAAATGTAGGCAAATATAAAATAATTGCTTTCAGCATCTGTGGGCTTCTGGTTGGAGCGGGAACACTTCTGCTTTCATCACGATTGGGAATGGCTTCGGCCCGTCTTGGTTCTTCGTACCTTTTTAACGCTCTTATCGCGGTTGTTCTGGGGGGGACTGCCCTGTCCGGAGGAGTCGGGGGGGTGCGAAAAACAATTCTGGGCGTTTTGATTATTACAATGATGGAAAATGGAATGAATCTTTCCGGAGTGGATATACGAGTGCAGTATATCGTAAAAGCGGCGATCCTCATCGCCGGGGTCTATGTCATATCTATTCCGGACAGATCCAAGCAGACCATCATGAAATAGAGTAAAGAAGAAAGGCGTTGACATGGCATCGACATCAAATACAAATAACAGGTTAGTTAAGTATCTGCCGTTTATTCTGCTGATCGCAGTCAGTGTATTCTTCGGAATATTGTACCCTACATTCTTCTCGATTAAGAATGTGTTTAATCTCATAAGGCAAATGTCATTCCTGATGATCGTATCCATGGGAATGACATTTATTATTCTTATGGGAAGCATTGATGCTTCGGTAGGGGCGAATGTCACCTTCTCCGGGGTTATCGCTGCACTGCTTGGTCCTGTATTCGGCGTCTGGGCTGTTCTGTTCGGTGTTCTTGCCGGAGCGCTGGTCGGGCTCCTGAACGGCGCCTTAGTCATTAAGGTTAAAGTACCTTCATTTCTGGTTACCCTGGCAATAATGGGGGCCCTCGATGGCGCGGCATTGCTGCTCATGAATAGTTCTCCCATAAATATACATGATGAAGGTCTTTTGAATTTTTCGAACGGAACACTTCTCGGAAATTTTCCGAATGTCTGCTTAATACCAATTATTATTGTTCTTGTCAGCTACTTTATTATTTCCCAAACCGCTTTCGGAAGATCACTGTATGCCATCGGCGGAAACGAACAGGCGACACTTTACTCGGGGATAAACGTCCGGTTCATGCAGCTTATTGCGTTTGTGATTTCCGGGGCAACAGCCGGACTTGCCGGGTGTCTCCAGGCGTCCATGTTTGAAGCTGCATGTCCTTATATGGGAGAAGATATCCTTATGAATGCCATAGCGGCGGTGGTTATCGGCGGTACGCAGCTTAGCGGGGGTGTCGGAGGCCCGTTGCGGACCGTCTTCGGAGTAGTCCTTATAGCGGTGATATCAAGTGGAATGAATTTCATGGGTCTTGAGCCGGCAACGCGACAGATTGTTACCGGCATTATTATGATTCTTGCCGTTTCTGTGAACATTGATCGTTCCAAGATGGCTTATGTGAAATAACAGAGGGACAGGATCGGAGCACCATATCATGAGTAACAAAGGTGAAATATTTTTTGAGATTGAGAATGTCAGTAAACAATTCCCGGGTGTACAAGCCCTGGAGAATGTAGACATTAAGATTAAGAAGAATGAAATTCTCGGGCTTGCAGGGGAGAATGGAGCAGGCAAATCCACGATGATGAAAATAATCGCCGGAGTCTATTACCGGGATAACGGGTACATGCGCTTCAACGGCGAAGACTATAACCCGAAGAATTATCGGGAAGCCACCTCCATGGGAATATCAATGGTTTTTCAGGAACAGAACCTGGTCCCAAACCTCTTTGGATATGAGAACATATTTTTATCCCATGAGGAACATTTTATCGGTAAAAACCGGGTGTTGAATAAAAAGAAGATGATCGAAAGGACACATCATCATTTCGATCAATTCGGTCTTGACGCCAATCCGACAAAACCGGTCGCATCCTATTCTTTTCATCAGCGGCAGCTGTTGGAAATTCTTCGCGCTTTCATTATTTCCGAATTGTATGGAATAGATTCACCCCTGATACTTCTGGACGAACCAACCGCGGCATTATCGGAAAAAGAAAGGGAACTCCTTTTCTCAAAAATAGCTGAATACTCGAGCCGTGCGACTTTCTGTCTTATTTCTCACCGGCTTTCGGAAATGATGACTCATTGCGACAGAATTGTCGTGTTGAAAGACGGAAGGAACGCCGGAGAAGTTGATCCCAGGGAAGCCTCGGTAAAAGACCTGCACTCAATGATGGTCGGAAGGGAGTTCAGCGGTGACACGTACCAGGTATCTGTCCAGAAAGACGAGCTCTCTGAAAAAAACGCCTTGGCGGTCGAGAATCTGAATCATGCCGGACGGTATGAGGATGTTTCCTTTTCACTCAAGCGGGGAGAGATCCTGGGAATCGGGGGACTTGTTGGATGCGGGAAAAAGGAACTGGGTAAGGATGTTTACGGGATTGAAGAATTCGATTCGGGGAGGGTCTATGTCGGTGACAGTCCCGTTGATAAAGTGACGATTCCGAGCATGGTTAAACGAAAGATTGGATATATACCGGCCGAACGGAAGGGCTTTGGAATTATCGAATACCTCCCCGTGGGCTGGAACCTGACGCTTCCCAGTATTTTTATACTAAAGAGCCGTATCGGAACCCTGAGTAAGGAAAAAGAAAAGAGGATGATCGAAAAGTATATTGATGAATTCAGTATAAAGGCAAAGGCGGGGGATATGTGTTTTTCCCTGAGCGGCGGAAATCAGCAGAAGGTCGTCCTCGCCAAGTGGATTGCCCGAAAGCTGGATATCCTCATTTTGGATAATCCCACCCGGGGAATAGATGTGGGTGCAAAGGAAGAGATCTATTCCCTCATGCGGGCCATTGTCAGGGAGGGTGTTTCTATCATTATGATTACCGATGACCTCCTGGAGCTCATCGGGCTCAGCAACAGGATTATCATTATGAAGGAAGGGAAGATCACAAATCAGCGGGAAGCCGGTAAAGACAATAAGCCGACAGAAAAAGAACTGGTTCAGTATATGGTCTAAGGGGAAACATAATTTAGAAGGAAGGACAGGTATGAAAAAAATAATCAACAAGCCGGAGACGGTAGTAGATGAAATGTGTGAAGGAATCGTATCGGCGTTCCCCGGTCTGCTGCAGCTGGATGCGGAAAACCGTATTATTAGTAGAAAAGATATCGATGCAGCCAAAGTCAACCTGATCAGCGGAGGTGGTAGTGGACATGAACCTTCTCATGCCGGATTCGTCGGAACCGGCATGCTTGACGCTGCGGTGTGCGGAGATGTGTTTGCAGCGCCTTCGGTGATACAGATCCTTGAAGCAATAAAACTCGTACGGTCGAATAAGGGTGTATTGCTGGTTGTAAAAAACTACTCGGGTGATGTCATGAATTTCGACGGGGCCGCAGAGATGGCCGAGGAGGATGAGGACATTCGCGTAGAGAAGGTCTATGTCAACGACGATGTGGCGGTTACCAATAGTTTATACACCGTCGGAAGAAGGGGTGTTGCCGGCACTGTCTTCGTGCATAAGATTGCCGGCGCCCTGGCGGAAGAAGGAGCGGACCTGGCCGCCGTTAAGGCGATGGCTGAAGATGTTATTGCCAATGTCCGCAGCATGGGAGTCGCCCTGACTTCGTGCACTGTTCCCGCCAAGGGGGAGCCTACCTTCGATATCACGGAAGGCGATATGGAATTCGGAGTCGGGATACACGGTGAGCCCGGGGTGTCGAGGGAAGAGACCGTCAATGCCGAAATTCTGGCAAAGCGAATCACTGATAGAATTATTGCCGACATCCCCTTCAAGGCCGGAGACGAGGTTGCTCTCCTGGTGAACGGTCTCGGAGGAACACCGGCCATGGAGCTGTTTATCCTGAACAAAGAAGTACAAAAGATTCTCGATAAGGCCGGTATCGGTGTGTACCGCACCTTTGTCGGTAATTACATGACCTCCCTCGATATGGCCGGTGCCTCGATAACATTGCTCAGGCTGAGTGGGGAGATGAAGCGGCTTCTGGATGCCCCGGCGCGTACGGCGGCCCTTACTATTTAACAGGCATTTTCAGCAGGATCAAGGGAGACCAATGTAATGGAAAAACTGAAAACAACGGACGTAAAGAAAATTCTAGATGTTATGGCAGATACCGCCATAGAGAACGAGCAGTATTTCTGTAAACTCGATGCCGCCGCCGGTGACGGAGACTTCGGATCTACCCTGGCGAAGGGATTTAAAATAATCAAGGAGAACCTCGAAGAAAATTCAAAATACGATATCGGTGAACTATTGAAATCTTCGGGCATGTTGATAATGAAAAGCTGCGGCGGCGCTACCGGGTCGCTGTGGGGAAGCGCATTCCGCAGTGCCGGCAAAAGTGCAAAAGGCAAGGCGGAACTCACGGCGGTGGAATGCCGGGAGGTCTTGAACGATTTCTGCGGTGGCATGAAAAAAGTCGGTGGCGCCGAGGTTGGAGACAAGACCCTCATAGACGCGCTGGATCCGGCTATTAAGGCCATGGAACGATCTATAGAAAAGGGAGTAAAGGATATCGATACCTTGCTTGAGGAAGCTGAGAAAGCTGCTGCAGACGGTGCTGAAAGGACGAAGGAAATTATAGCGAAAAAGGGGAGAGCAACGTACCTTGGTAAACGCAGCATAGGTTACCCCGATGCCGGGGCGGTGGCAGTCAGCATGATGTTTAAAGATGTGAACAACAAGCTGTTTCGTTCGTAATATTTTCATTGAGTTTATCGTTGCTTGCTGATAGGATGGTTACTGAGGCTCAGCACAATATGCAGGAAGATTTTTCCATATACGATCTTCTCGATCCGGACTTCCTACAACGGATACAGGACGACTTCGCCGTTATTTCCGGTGTAGGTAGTATTATATTCGATCTGAAAGGTACACCCATCACCAGGCCGTCTAATTTTACCGGATACTGCAATCTTATACGAAGCACAAAAAAGGGCTTCGAGAATTGTATTAATTCCGATGCCGTTCTATCGAGAAACGCTAAGCTCAATTCCGGGGCGGCCGCCCTGGTCTGCCGAAGCGGAAGACTCATTGACGGGATGGCCCCGATTATCGTCGAAGACAGAAGAATCGCCAGCTGGGGCATTGGCCAGGTCATCCTGGAAGAATTGGATGAAGACTGGATACGCTGGTACGCCGGAAATATCGGTGTTTCGGGCAACGAACTCGTGGGGGAGTATAAAAAACTCAACAGGACCGATGAGGATACGTTTTTAAAGACGATCAAGTACTTAACGACTCTCAGCCGGGAAGTATCGGAAATAGCCCTGAAAAATTATCGCCTTCTCGAGGAGATCAAAAAGCGCAGAAAGTCCGAAGAACGGTACCGTTCCATAGTCCAGAATGTACTTGTGGGAATATGCGAAGTAAGCAACGAAGGGAATATGGAATATGCGAACGACCAGATGACGGAGCTCTCGGGATACTCCCGGGACGAACTGATCGGCATGAATATTAAAACAATCCTCAGCTCCAATCGGGATTTCCAGTCCTATTTCAACGGAATTGCAGACTACTCTTCGAATAAATCATCCGCAGGGCTCGGATACGATTTCAACGGGTATATTTGCAACATGAATAGAGACATCAGGATCCCGTGCCGTGTCTGCATGACCCCCCAGAAAAACCTTTCAAACCAGGTTGTCAAGTCCTCCGTCGTCATTATAGACACCTCGGCGGAACGAAGGGCTCTTTCAAAACTGGAAGAACGCAACAAGGAGTTATTCGAGAGCAAGAAGCAGATCGATCTCTTTTTCGATAACAGTGTTAACGGCCTGTGTATTCTCAACCAGTCGATGAACAGGGTAAAATACAATCCTGCGTACATGAAGTTCATACGGGAGACAGGTAAGATCGAGGAGTTTCAGAAAGATAGCGTTTGTGTGTACTTCAACGATACTATTCTGAAAGAAATCATGAACGGTGAACTGGAAGAGATCGAGGTTAAAAAAGACTACGGGCTGCAGCTCTATTCAATCCGTGCCAATCCCGTGCGGGACTGTACGGGCAGTGTTTCACAGATTCTTATTACCGTGGAAGATATCACGGACTATCAGGTGATGATGGAGAATGCCCTGTTTGCTGAAAAGCTGACCGGTGTCGGTATGCTGGCTTCAGGCATAGCCCATGACCTGAAAAATGTGTTTGCCATCCTCGGCAATTCTGAACATACGATAAAGCAACTGTTGACGGAGGGGGATTCGAACCTGCACAAGGAAAAAATGGAAAAGAGCCTTCTTGTTCAGGAAAGCGGACTTATAAGCGGAAGAAAGCTGCTGAACCAACTTTTCTCTTTTTCCGGCAAGGGAACCATAACCAAGGAACGGTTTGTCCTGCGGGATTCGGTGGAAATGATAGTCAGAATCTATAACAGCAGAATACTGGAGAAGAATGTCGAGATCGTCTTGTATATAAGGGACACGGTTATTATTGAAAGTCTTGAATCGAAGTTTATACAGATTATTATGAACCTTCTGTCCAACGCCGTCGATGCCGTAGATATGAACGGCCGAATAGTTATCAGCGAGGAAGTGGTGCCGGGTGAATTATTGTTTATCATGGAAGACAACGGTATCGGTATCGCGGAGGAAGCAAGTGACCAGATATTCAAGGCCTTTTATTCCATGAAAACCGACGGCACAGGTCTCGGACTGTTTTCAGTTAAAAATATTATCGAGGAATTCGGCGGTTCCATACGTTTTGAATCGGAGGTCGGAAGGGGAACCCGGTTCATCATCCAGATAAAGGACAACGATCAGGTGAAGACATGGATTCGGGAGTAACGGGTACGGAAAGTTCATTCAGCATCATGGTGGTTGATAACGAGAAGCTGGTCGTCCAGAGCCTGGTGAATATGCTGGAGATGAAAGGGTATGAAGTGTACCCTTTTTTTAGCGGTACAGAGGCTTTGAATGCTCTCTCCCATGAGCGGGCCAGCGTCGACCTTATTATTACGGATATCAACATGCCCAGTATGGACGGGTATACGCTGATAGAAAAAATTCGGTCAGCCGGGTTCTCCGATAAAAAAATCCTTGTTTTGACCGGATACGGTTCCATCGACAGCGCCGTCCGGGCGATAAAACTCGGAGCGGACGGTTATTTCGAGAAAGACAGAGAACCGGAACTCCTTCTCTTCGAGATAAAGAAAATGGTAAAGCAGATCGAACTCCAGAGGAAGATGCTCAGTCTTCAGAAGCAGATAAACACCCGGAACATGTATCTTTTCAGTTCCAAAAATGCTTCGGTGAGAAGAACTTTTGAGAGTGCGGAGAAAATTGCCCCCAGGGATGTCAATGTCCTTATCTGTGGAGAGAGCGGAACGGGCAAGGAGATCCTTGCCAGGTTTATTCACCAGCACAGCAGGAGAAGTAATAAAGGTTTCGTATCGGTCAACTGCAGTGCCATACCGGACACCCTTTTTGAGAGCGCCATGTTTGGACATGTGAAAGGAGCCTTTACGGGAGCGGAGACGGACACGCCCGGGTTTTTTGACCAGGCCCATGGAGGAACCTTGATGCTCGATGAGATTGGAGAAATGCCGCCGCAGAACCAGGCAAAGCTGTTGAAAGTAATTGAAGAGATGACCTTCTTTCCCGTGGGTAGCACCAAAAACCGTCACGCTGACTGCAGGATTATTTCCGCGACGAACAAGGATCTCTTCGAACAGGTCCAAAATAAAGAGTTCCGTTCCGATTTTCTTTATCGTATAAATACCGTTTTCCTGGAACTGATCCCCCTGAGGAAGCGCAAGGAGGATATTCCCGATTTAGTCGATCTTTTTATTCAATTTTACTCCCGGAAATACCAGACGGATGCCTATCCCCTGGAAGATGACGCCCGGGAACTTCTCCTGTCATACAACTGGCCGGGAAACATCAGGGAACTGAAACAGGTTATCGAACGGTGTATCCTGTTTGCGAATAACGACCGTATCGATAAACAGGTAGTTATAACCCACGGACTCGGAAAACAACCGCGGTCTACTGACGGCCTGTATCAGAATCTCAAGAAACCTTATAAAGAGGCAAAACACGATTTTGAAAGGCTTTATTTTCAGTCCCTGCTGGAGGCGGAACATCACAATGTCCATAATGTCTCCCGGATATCGGAAATGAACCGAACCTATATTTATCAGAAGATAAAAGAGCTGGGGCTCGATATTCATAGTCCGGACAATGAATATCCCGCGCAATAGCAGGCTGGTGAAAGATGCCTGAAAGGTGGCGGGCTTTCCTGAGCTTCGGGGCGGGGAATCTGGTGGACCGGTTCTTTTCCGATAGCATGATCCTCGATTTTATTCTATTTTACCTCGGCCCGTTTCGAAAGGTGATCTTGAATATCACCGATCTGTCAATTACTGCCGGGTGTATTCTCCCGGGCTTCACCTTTCGTCCTCGAAAGAGGGGTTTTATATCTTCTCCTGGTGACGGTAGAGAATAACCCGTACATCTTCCAGGGTAACCAAGCCTTCTTCCACGGTGTCATCCAGGAAGGGGAGGAGCTTATCGATGTTCTCCTTCTCATCCACAATTTCAATAATAATCGGAAGGTCTTCCGACAGGCTCAGGAGTTTTGCCGAATGAATACGGGAATGGGCGCCGAACCCGAGGACTCCCCGGCTTACGGTGACTCCGGCCAGATTCAGCTGTCGGGCTTTCATGACAATTTGTTCGTACAGAGGCTTCCCGTGGAGGGTGTCGCTCTCGCCGATGAAGATTCTCAACAGTACTCCCTGTTCCGATAATTTCATGGCCTGGTACCTCCTTAGGTTAACCTTTTATCAGCGCCTTGGCGGCAAGACTGCCTAAAAAGATGAAAAGAAGTCCCAAAATTACGCTCCCCCCAAGGTTTAAGACCGCGTAAAAATAGTCCTTGTCTTTGAGAAAAGACGCGCCCTCGAACATCAGGGTGGAGAAGGTAGTAAATGAACCGAACAGCCCGATGAGCAGAAACCCTCGAACCTCCCGGGATACCAGGTATTCGGCGAAGAGGGTTGCAAAGAACCCTAACAGCAGAGAACCGGCAAGGTTGACGAACATGGTCCCCCAGGGAAAGAGGGATCCCGTCATTCTCTGAGCCGCCAGGGAACAGCCGTAGCGCATCAGGGCACCGGCGGCTCCTCCCGCGGCGATGGCAAGTAACAGCACCATATCGCTCCTGAAGGTAAACTACAGCCATTGTTATACGAATTTTCCTGGGGGGTCTATAGGTTGTTCCGAGGTCTTCAGGGAAGCCCGGCTCTCTTTTTTTCTTGTTTTCTCAGCCCGGGTTTACTATCCTTTTTTTATGCGATTCAAGAATCACAGAACCCAAATAATCCTTGGCTTTTTTTTATGTGTGGCGACGCTGCTCCCCGTTTATCTCCCTGCTGAAGAAGCGGCGGCTGTGGACCATCCCCGGCTGGAGGAATACCTCATACTGAACGAACAGGAAGAACGGCTGGCCGAGTACGCCGACGATAAGGCCATGCTCAATCTCAAACTGTATCAGCTCGACCTGATAAACGAAAGCCGCCGCCGCGCCGGGGTGGGGCCGGTGGAACTGGATATCCTGGCCTGCAGGACGGCCAACCGTATGGCTCGGGAAGCGGCGGCGGAGGGGTTCATGGGGCACTGGAACACCCGGGGCGAGAAACCCTATCACCGCTGGGCTTTTGCCGGCGGAAGGGATCACGTCATGGAAAACGCCGCCGCCCGCTGGAGTTCGGCGCCTTTGCCCGGCGGGCCGGAAGCGATAGAAACCTATATGCGGGAGGCTCACATCGCCTTTATGAACGAGCTGCCCCCCAACGACGGGCATCGGCAAAACTGCGTCGATCCGCTGCATACCCATGTGGGGCTGGGAGTCGCTTTACAGGGGCAGGAGTTTCGTTACTACGAGGAGTTCCTGGACCGATACCTGGATTTCGCCGAAGCGCCGTCCCGGGCGGCGGTAAGTGAAGAGTTCATCCTGCATGTTCGGCCGCTGGAAGAAGCTTACAATATCTACGCCCTGGTGGCGTTTTATGAAGATTATCCCCGTCCCATGACGGTGCAGATGATAAATCGCCGGGGTTCCTATCCCGACTATACCGATTCCCGGGTCCTGGCCCTCTGGCCCTGGGATCTTCAGCCGATGAGGGATCAGGAGAGCCGGTGGTCCGCCATCCCCCTGAATTTTACCAGGCCAGGGCTCTACTATGTGCATATCTACCTCACCCGGGGGGAACTCCCGCGAAGCGGTAGCGTGTCCACCCGGGGGAAGATTCAGGCTTCGGGTTATGTGGTGGAGGTGAAGTGATGCTGAAAGTATTCCGACCGGAGGTGTTCCAGGGGAATCTCCGAAAAAAGGGTTACTTCGAAGGGTGGTACTTCAAGCATGTTTCGGCGGATCTGTCCAGGGTGCTGGCTTTCATCCCCGGGGTGTCTCTTTCCGGGGAAGATCCCCACGCCTTTATCCAGGTTATCGACGGGGTGAGCGGAGAAACCTGGTACAGCCGGTTCCCCTTACAGGATTTTCATTGGACCCGGGAGCCTTTTTCCGTAACCCTGGGAGAAAACCGCTTTTCTCTCCAGGGTTCTTCGGTCCATCTGCGGCAAGAAGACCTAACCCTGGATGCGGAGATCACCTATGACGCCGCGTCCCCCTTTCCCCGGAGCCTCCGGTGGCCCGGCATCATGGGGCCCTATTCCTTTGTCCCCTTCATGGAGTGTAATCACGGGGTGGTTTCCATGGATCACCGGGTGAGCGGTAAGGTTGAGCTGAACGACCGGCCCGTGAATTTCGCCGGCGGCCGGGGCTACATCGAAAAGGATTGGGGCTCCTCCTTTCCGGAAGCCTGGATCTGGCTGCAGTGCAACAACTTCGAGAATTCTCCCGGCACATCCTTTATGCTGTCCCTGGCCAAGATACCCTGGCTGGGGAAGTCTTTTCTAGGGTTTCTTTCCTTTTTGTATTATCAGGGCAGGGTGTACCGTTTCGCCACCTACAACGGTTCCCGTTACTCCGACGTGCGTTTCGACGGACTGAACCTGGAACTCACCCTCTCCGGCGGCGACGGAAACCTGGAAGTGCGGGCACTGATGAGCCGAGCGGGAGAACTGAAAGCCCCTTCCCGGGGTTCCATGGCCCGGCGCATCAAGGAGAGCATCGATTCGGAAGTGACTCTGCGTTTCAGCGCGACCAAAGAGAAAGAAGTTTTTCTCGGACCGGGCAGACGGGCCGGTCTGGAGATCATTGATCCGATAGTGGAGATGCTGAAGCGGTGAAAAACGCGACTTCTGACTGAAACTTTTCGGCATCCTGCAATACTCTTTGTTGAATTATCTTATCTGTGCTATATTTCCTCCAGAGGAACAGAAACAGTCATGAAAAAACCGATCTTATCAGTGCTTCTGGTGTGTGTATTTTTTCCCGTCGGCCTGGTGGCGGAAGAAGCCGGAAAAATAAATTACGACGAATATTACCGTTTCCCTTTTTCCATGGCGGTGGAGTATCAGAGCCTTTCTCCTTTTGATGATTATGGTGCCCGGTTTAACATTTTTGAAGTATCCGGCACCGGTAGAATACCCTTTCCGAAAACGCCCTCCTTTCAAGCCCAGGTTAACGCAGGATATCTCCGTTTTGATTCCTGGGATGAGGACCATCCGGATCGTTGGGATCACTACCATTTGTTTGGAGGCGCCGGGCTTGCTTTTTCTTCCCGCTTTACCCGGGATTTTGAGATTGGGACGGATATCATCGCCGGTTTTTCCGAAGCGGTGTTCCCCTTTCTCAGTTCCCTGGAAACAGCAGGAGCCCCGTATTTCTTTGCCTCTCTGGGAGGCCACATTGCCCTGGATCCATCCTACAATATCAGTGTAAACCTTCATCCCCGGCTCAGATACCAATATTGCTTGTTGAAGGATGTGGATTTCAGTGATTTTGACGGGTTTGCCCTGTCTCTCGGAGCGGCAATTCATTATCGCTTTGGAGATGATCCCGACTCCTCCCGGGGTATCATCCGCAGTATCGCTTTCCAGGACATCTCCATCTCGCCCATGTTTGCCGCTATGCAGAGTTATTACAATGCTCATCCCTTTGGTTCGGTCAAATTAAAAAACACCGAGAAGGTTAGAATTGAGGATGTGTCGGTGAGCTTTTTTCAGGCGGGGATGATGGACGCACCCACGAATTGTTGTTCCTTCGGTTTCCTCGAGCCCGGTGAAACCGTCACTGCAAACCTCTTGGCAGCGTATAACCAGGAAGTCTTCCGGACGGAAGGAATCACCCCGATGACGGGAGAAATTATCGTTCATTATACCATGAGAGGCCGCCCGGCCGAACAGCGCCAGAGTATTTCCTATGATCTTTATGATAAGACAGCCCTTACCTGGGATGACGATGCCAAGGCGGCAGCCTTTATTACACCCGCGGACAGTGCCCTGCGAAACTATATGACTTTTATAAAAAATGCCGCCCGAGAGTATAGTCTGACAACCTGGAGCGAACCGGTCCAAACGGCCATGCAGGTTTACCATGCCCTGGCGGAACTGGGGCTGGTTTATCAGGTCGATCCTACTTCTCCTTTCAGTGTGGCAAAAGGAGATCCTTTCGTGGTGGATTCCATAAGTCTGCCCCGGGATACGCTGAAAAGAACATCCGGCGACTGCGACGACCTGACGGTTCTTTTTGCCAGCATGCTGGAATGTGTCGGCATACCCAGCGGTTATATCACCGTGCCGGGGCATATCTTTCCTGTGTTTGACACAGGCATTCCGATAAGGGATTACCGAAATCTAAATCCTCAGCGTGACATGAGCATTTCCCTAGGTAACACGCTCTGGCTGCCGGTGGAAATTACTTTGGTGGGACAAGGAAATTTTCTTGAGGCCTGGAGGAAGGCCTGTGAAGCCTGGAACGCCTGGAGCGAAGAACCGGATAAACGACATTTTCTCAGGACTGCCGAGGCAAGGGAGATATATCGGCCGGTGGGGTTGAGGGAGGCCGACCTGGGGCTGCAATACGGCGATCCGGAAGCCCTGGCGGCATCCTTTGCCGCGGATTTTACCGTTTTACAAGACCTGATCCTTTCCGATTATCTGGAGACCGCCAGGGTCAAGAACCGGAAACAAGATTTCAACGCCCTGGGGGTTATGTATTCCCTCTTCGGACGATACAAAGAATCGGAAGAAGCTTTTACCCGGGCTCTGCGGCTGGACAAAAATTATGTAGCGGCCAAGGTAAACAGAGGAAATGTGGCTTTTCTGGCGGGGGATTATCCCGAAGCCATCAGGCAATATAATCAGGTTCTTAATGACCTTGAAGACCCGGCGGGAAAAAATAAAAACATGACGGTTCTGCTCATGCTGAATTTATCAAAGTCCTATTACGGCGCGGAAAATTTTACCGAAGCGAAAAACTATTTCGACAGGGCTAAGGAAATTGATCCTGAAGCGGTCAAGGGGTATGGGTATCTGGGGGGAACGGATGGAGGAGACGGCACCAGGTCTTCCGACGCCAGGTCCACGGGATTGATCATGTTTGCCCCGGGGGAGGAGGAATAATGAAAACGAGTAAAAGCTCTTTGTATACAGTCTTCATTGTCCTCTCTCTTTTTTTAACTGCCTGTCCGTCCCCGGTGGGACAGAACATCCTGGACAAAGTACGGGATACAGGTCTTCCTTCGGTGACCATTACCGATCCCCTGCACGGTGCCGTCTACACCCAGCATCAGTCCGTCGCCGGTATTGTCTCCGATGAAGGCGGCGAGATTCTCCGGGTGGACTGGGACGTATCCGGCCCCTTCGGCAGCCTGTCCTCCGGTTCCCTTACCGGCGACGAAATCGGGACGGACGGATCCTTTGATTTCTCTTTCTATACCACCGATTTTTCTTCCGACATCGTAGTCTCTGTAAACGCGGTGGACTGGAATAACAATACAAACCGGACGGCAATTACACTGATATACCCCGGCAGTTCAATACCCTCCTTTGCCGCCGCGGCGGGAAACAAAGCGGTATCCCTGTCCTGGGAAGAGGTTCCCGGAGCATCGAGTTATACCGTCTACTACACCACCGACGGTAACACACCCCAGGCGGGCTACGGGGAGCAGATCGGCCCGCTGGAGAACGCCTGCGGCGAAGATGCACCCTGCGTGCTGACGGGGTTGGAGAACGGTGCCCTCCACGCCTTTCTCCTCACGGCGGCCTCCGCCGACGGAGAGAGCACCTGGTCCAGCGCCGTGATCCATGTGGTGCCTCTTTCGCGTTTCACCCTTTCACCTATCATACGCCCCGAGGAAGGCCGCATACGGATCGAATGGCCTTATCCGTCCGACGGGTACGATTACATCGTCTACCGCGCCGAGTCGGAAGACGGACCCTTTTCCAACATCTCCGGCCCCTTGCATACCTGGTATTTCTACGATTCCGCGGCTCAGGAAGATACGGCCTATTGGTACGCCCTGGCCCCGGCTTTGCCCGGGGCGGTGATGAGCTACCCTGAGCCCGGGGAAGTGTTCCCCTTCGTGGAAACCGCCGACAGGGCTCTCTCCTTTGCCGACACACCGGACAGTGCGGAGGATGTGTTTATTTCCGGAACCTACGCCTATGTGGCCGACCGGACGAGTCTTGAGGTGCTGGATATCTCCGACCCGGGCCGCCCGGTGCGCCTGGCGGACCGGAGGATAGAATACCCTTCGAATATGCTCGGTCCGGTGGATTTCTGTGACGCCGGAGGCGGCTTGCTCCTGGCCGCTTCCGCGGCCATGGAACTGCGGATCTACGACATCTCCACCCCCGGAATACCGACGGAGGTGCAAACCTGTAATATCGAAGGAAGCAGTGATGCCGTTACCTATGCCGACGGCTGGGCTTACTGCGCCGTGGACAACTATGGCATTTACGGCGCCTCCCTGGCCGATCCCGAAAACGCAGAGCTGATAACAACACCTCTGGAGCCAATCGGGGGTACTTGGTTATCCGACAGGATAATCTGCCGGGATAGTACCATTTATATGCATTATCGGATATCCGGTTCCGACTCCCGTATCAGAATATACAATATTACCTCCCCGGGTTCCGCTCTATCCTTTGATTCCGATATACTGATGGGCTCCATATCCTTTGAGGATATGGTTCTCCATGAATCCGGCGGGGTTCTCTATGCCTTCCTGGCGTGTTCTTCTCTGGGGGTTCGGGTGGTAAACCTGGATACGGGAACGGTAGAAGCCACCCCGGCGGCTTTCAGTTCCCTGCCCAATGCGTCGAAGTTGGAGATTGTCGGTTCAACCCTCTATGTGGTGGGGGGCGTGATTACCGCCTTCGATGTCGCCGATCCCCTGAATCCGGTAAAACTTTTCGTCACGCCTCCGGCAGGCGGGTCTCTCGCTGTTTCCGGGCTTTTCGGCTATACGGCGTCGGCCTTCGGCGGGGTGAAGGCCTACGATCTTTCTCCGCCGCCGAGGCTGACTGAACGGGGCTCCTGGAGCGGGTCCGTCGGTTCGGAAGATTCGGCCTGCCTCCTTCGGGGAGAGACCGCCTATGTGGCATCTTCCCTTTCTTCGGCCCCCTATATTTCGATTTTTCACGTCGATGAATCCGCCGGAACCGTCACCCTGGCGGGCCAGACGGCTGAAAACGGGTACGGCCAGGGCCTCGCCCTTCGGGGAAACTACGCCTTTATCCATGCCAGACCGTCAGCCGATCCGGATTATTATTTCCAGGTCTGGGACCTTTCCGACCCGGCGTCCCCGGAGCTTGTCGCGTCCCTGGAAACGCCGGCCCAGGCCCATGATTTGGCGGTCTATGGTGATCATGTCTACCTCGCTTTAGGCACCCAGGGTCTGATGATTATCGATATATCCGATCCCGAAAGCCCTCAACCGGTGTCCATGTATCCTTTCAGCGGCGCGGTTTACGATGTGGACCTGCAGGGAGGGTATGCCTATGTAGGCAGCGCGAGCGGGGGCGTTACCGTACTGGATGTTTCCTCACCCCAGACTCCCAGGTATCGTACCGCGGTCTCCGACGGCACGGTATACCGGATTGCCCTGGGAGACGGAATCCTCGCGGTAGCGGATATGGAATCATCCCTGGGGAGATTGTTGACCCTGGATCTGTCGGACCTGGATTCGCCGGCTCTTCTCTCCACAATAGTTGCCGGCGGAGAAGATAACAAGCCCGCCGGGCTGTGTATCCGGGGGAATTATATATTTCACGGATGCTGGGCCGAGGGATCCTTACCGGAGGAAGCGGGAATTCGCATCATCGACTCTTCAACGGCCAACAATCCCTTTGTCCTGGACCATGATAATCTTGGCGGTACCACCGATTCCTGGACCCTGACGGTTTCCGGTAACCGGCTTATTTCCGTGGAGGGTTACAGAGTCGTTCTTTACACCCTGAAATAGGGGAGGTTTCTTACAGCCTCCCCTTCATCCATTCGGCGATATCCCGGTACACCTCGTCCCGGTTGGTTTCGTTGAGAATCTCGTGACGGGCTCCGTGATAAAATTTCATGGTGACATCACCGATTCCGGCGGCTTTAAAGCCTTGGGCTACCTTCTTCACTCCCTCCGTGTTGTCCCCCACGGGGTCCTGCTCCCCGGAAACCAGCAGGATCGGCAGGTCCTTTCGGATCTCCTCGATATGTTCCGGTTTGGCGATGAACTTGACTCCTGTGATCAGGTCCCGGTAGAAGGAACAGGTAAACACGGCGCCGCAATAGGGGTCGGCGATATAGGCGTCCACCGTCTTTTCGTCCCGGGTAAGCCAGTCGAAGGCCGTGCGCCCCGGTTCGAAGGGCTTGTTGAAGGCGCCGAAGGTGAGATTGTGGTGCAGTTTGCTGGGATGTTTTGGTCCCTTGAAGGCGGTCTGCAGGGCGGCGATAAGAAGCCCAACGTCCTCCAGGGCCCCTTTTCCCGCGCTGGTTCCCGAGAGAATCAGACCGGCCAGGTCGTCTTTATACTTCATCGCGAAGGTCCGGGCCATAAGGCTGCCCATGCTGTGGCCGAAGAGAAAGAAGGGGATATCCTTCTGTTCCTCCCTGATCAGGGCACCGAGAATTCGCAGGTCTTCCACGGCTTCTATCCAGCCGTCTTTTTCCGCGAAGAAGCCCTGGTTTTCCACCCCGCCGGCGCTCATCCCGTGTCCCCGGACGTCGTGGATATACACGGCGAATCCCTCTCCTGTAAGGAATTCCGCAAAGCCTTTGTATCGTTCTTTATGTTCCGCCATACCGTGAACTAGCTGGACAACCCCCCGGGTTCGCAAAAGCCCCGACGGGACCCACCGCAGGGCGTGGAGTTCCAGGCCGTCCCGGGAAGAAAACGTAAAGCTGTGTTCTTTCATCATGGTTTTTCCCTCTTTTCAGTGTTATGTTCTCATCATAGCACAGATGAAACCGCCGTGGTGTAAAAAATCGCCGGCTCCGCTCGATTTGACTTGCCGATTATCGATACATATAATTCATCTTAAAAGGATACTATGAATAAAACAGGACTATTGTACATCGATGATGAATACATGAATCTTCTTGCCTTTGAAGCGCAGTTCAGAAGAGCCTACCGGGTTTTTTGTTTCGGCAAGGTTGCCGAAGCCTTTGAATGTCTCGAGAAGAACGAGATTCAGTTTGTTTTCTCCGATCAACGGATGCCCAAGACTCTGGGGACCGAATTCCTTTCCCAGGTGCGGGAGCGGTTTCCGACTGTCCACAGGGCTGTTATTTCAGGGTTCACCGAGGACGGAGCCATTAAGAAGGGAATAGAGGCGGGAACGGTAGAGGCGGCTTTTGAGAAACCCTATAGAATAAAGGAAATCGAGGCTTATATTCGGGAGGTCTCGAGTGGACACTGATTTTAAAAACCCTTTCTGCCTTGTTTTCTTTCTTCTATTTATTCTACCAATGATGGTCTTCGGCCAGGGAAACGACCTTATCCGGGTGGGAGTGTACGAAAACCCGCCGAAAATCTACACCGACGATACCGGACGGGTCACCGGTTTTCACGGGGAGCTCATCCGGGTCATTGCCGACCGGAACGGATGGAAGCTTCAATTCGTCCATGGATCCTGGGAAGAGCTTCTCGACAAAACCGAGGCCGGGGAGATCGACATCATGATGGATGTGGCTTTTTCCCTGGAGCGCCTCGAACGATTCGAATTCAACAGCGAAAGTGTCTTTATCAACTGGGCCGCCGTGTACAGCCGCCGGGGCTTCACGCCCCAGAGTTTTTTCGACCTGGAAGGAAAGCGTATCGCCGGTATGGAAGGAGGCATCCACACCGACGGCGATATGGGCATCGTCAATCTCTGCCGGTCCTTCAATATTTCCATCGACCTGGTCCCGGTGCCGGACTACGAAGCCGCCTTCCGGCTGCTTGATGCCGGAGAAGTGGACGCCGCGGTGGTGAACCGCCTCTTCGGCACCCTTTACGGAAAAGATTACGATATCAACAGAACGCCGATTATCTTTAATCCGATCTCCATCCATTTTGCCTTTCCCAAACAAAGCGGCCGGACCCCCCGGCTCATGGCCGAGATCGACGATTCATTGAAAAACCTGAAAGAGGACAACGGCAGTGTCTATTACCGGCTGTTGGATGAGTATCTCTCCGACTATGTGGATCGCGACGCGGCGATTCCCCTGTGGCTTTTACTGACCTTGTCGGGTATTTCCCTGCTCCTGGTGATTTTAGTAGTTCTTTTCGTAAGATTAAAGCTGGAGACAAAACGGCGTTTTCAGACCGAGGCAGCCCTGCTGGAAGCGAAAAAGGACGCTGAAGCGGCCAACCGGGCCAAGAGTCTCTTTCTGGCCAATATGACCCATGAAATCAGGACCCCCATGAACGCCATCCTCGGATATTCGGAGTTGCTGCAGCGGGACCCCAAGGTCTCGGAGGAACAGCGGAAAAACCTGGAGATTATCAACACCAGCGGCGAACAGCTTTTATCGTTGATCAACGATGTCCTCGATATGTCCAGGATCGAAGCGGATAAGATCTCCTATGATGAGGCAAATTTCTCTTTTCCCGCTATGGTTGAGCAGACCGTCTCCCTTTTACGACCCCTGGCTCAGAAGAAGGGAATCGATTTTATCTCCGAAGTGGATGAAAAACTCCCGGAGTTCATGAAAAGCGACGAACAGAAGATCCGGCAGATTCTCCTGAACCTGGTGAGCAACGCGGTAAAGTACTCCGATTCAGGGACTATCCGGGTGGAGGGAACCCTTTCCCCGGAGCGGGAAGACCTTTGTGTAGTCACGGTCAGAGATTCGGGCTTAGGCATCGCCGAGGAGGACCGGGGAAGAATCTACCAGCCCTTTGAAAGAGCTACACTAAATATTTCCGATAAAGGGGGAACGGGGCTGGGGCTTTCCATCAGCAAGAAATACGCCCAGTTTCTGGGGGGGGATTCCTGGCTTCAGGGAAGCGGCCCCGAGGGCAGCACCTTTTGTTTCAGTTTCACCTTCCGGGAAGGGGAGTCGGTAACACCGCCTGCAATCAGACCCCAAAGCAGGATCAAGCGGGTGGCGGCAAAGAATCTGCCGGTAAGAATTCTCATTGCCGACGACCGCTATAACAACCGGGATATTCTGGAAAAACTGCTTACCACCCTGGGGTTTTCGGTTAAGACCGCCAGGAACGGTCGGGAAGCCCTGGAAGTTTTTACATCCTGGCGCCCTCAGGGTATCCTGATGGATGTGGTGATGCCCGAAATGGACGGCCGGCAGGCAGTAGAAGCGATCCGTCGGGACCCTGAAGGTTCTCGGGTGAAGATCATCGCCCTGACGGCCAGCGCCCTGGAAGAGGATAAACAGGGAATTCTCGACGCCGGGGCTGATCTTTTTATGTACAAGCCCTACAAGGAAGAGAAACTCTTAGGAGCCCTGGGGAACCTTCTGGAAATCGACTATGAATACGATGAAGATTTTTCGGATATACCGGAGGAACCGGCGGCGGTGGAAAACCTTCCCGAGGCCCTTAAGGAAGAGTTGTTGAAGGCCGTAAAAATCGGCAGCCGGGCGGAAATCCTGGAGTTGCTGGAAAGGCAGGGGGTTCCGGAAGGCCTGAAAAAGAAGATTGTTTCCCTGGCTCAAGGGTATCAATTCAATGAAATTCTTACGCTTCTCGGCGAGACGGCGAAGGAGGGTCCCCATGACCGGTGATGAAAAGAGAACGATATTTATCGTCGACGACAACCCGCAGAATCTGAACATTCTGTCGGATATGCTGGAAGCGGAAGGGTACCGGACCCGGGCTTCCTTGAGCGGCCTGGACATGTTTGAGAGCATCAGTCTGGAAAAGCCCGATCTCATCATCCTTGATATCCATATGCCCAAGATGGACGGGTACGAGGTCTGTGAGACCCTGAAAGCGGCTCCGGAGTTCAAGGATATTCCTGTCATTTTCTGCAGCGCCCTGGGGGAGACCTATAATATCGTCAAGGCCTTCGAGATAGGGGGGGTGGATTACATCACCAAGCCCTTTAAGAGCCAGGAGGTGCTGGCCAGGGTGCGGACCCATATCGAGCTGAAGAAAAAGAAAGATGAGCTGGAGCAGGCCCTGGAGTCCCTGAAGAAAGCCCAGGCCCACCTGATCCAGATAGAAAAGATGACCAGCATCGGCACCCTGGTGGCGGGGATCGGGCATGAGATCAACAATCCGGTGAATTACATCATCAATTCACTGCTGGGTTTTAAAACCGACTATCAGGATCTCTGTCGTCTGCTGGATTTTTACGAGACCAAAGAGAACAACCCCGATTGTCCCTTCGGCGGCGAAGTCAAGGCGTTGAAGCAGGAGGTGGAATACCGGGTGCTGCGCAAGGAAATGACCAGGCTCCTGGACGGGATGTACGAGGGAATCGTGAAGGTCCATGAGGTGGTTAAATCCCTGAAGCTTCTGCATATCGGGGTGGACGACGAAAAGACCGAAGTGGATGTGGCCTTGGAAATCGAAGGGGCCCTGTCCCTGGTGCGGCATCTTTTCGATGAAAACCTCCTGTTGGAAAAGGATATCCGTGATTTGCCGAAAATCCGCCGGTATCCCGGGCGGATAAGCCAGGTGATCCTGCAGCTGGTAAGGAACGCCGTGGACGCCGTTCGGCGGAAGGAAGAGCCGGGAGAGAAAGAAAAGGTTACCCTCACCGCCCGGCGGGAGCACACCGACGGCAGCGACACTATTGTGATAACTGTGGCCGACACAGGCAGGGGGATGGATCAGCGGGAATTGAAACAGGTTTATGACCCCTTTTATACCACCAAGGACATCGGAGACGGGGTCGGACTGGGACTGACCACCTGTTATTACATCCTCCGGCAGATGGACGGCAGTCTGGAAATAAACAGCCTGCCGGGAAAAGGCACGGAGATTATCCTCCGGATTCCCGTGTAACTTTTTTTATAAACAAAAGTGGCAATTTAACCAAAGATGGTATATTATATATTTCAAAAGATACTAGGAACTTCGTGTTTGCCAAGGAGAAGAAGGTGTGAATAAAAGGTTCTTTATAAAAACACTTCTGCTGTTGATGCTATTCCTGGTGACTGTCTTGTCCCCCCTGTCCGCCCAGGACAAACCGATGATCACGGTCCTGCCGTTCTCTTCCATTGAAGTGCCGGCCTACGTGTCCCAGATCATCAGCCAGCTCTTTGAAACCCACCTGGTAAACACCCAGAGTTACGACGTTTTGAGCCAGAATGAACGGGACCAGATCCTGGCAGCCCAGGCGGAGTCCCTGGCAGGGTGTACCGATGAGTCCTGTGCCATCGAGATAGGGCGAATGCTGGCCGCCGAGCAGGTTATTCTCGGCACCGTGGCGGCCCTGGGGACCAAGTACATCATCAACGCCAAGATCATCGACGTTACCACCAGTAAAACCTTGGGGGCCGACATGATCAGCGCCGCCAGCGTAGAAGACCTGGACAGCGCGTGTCAGACCCTGACGATTTCACTGGTAAAGAAAGCCCGGCCGGACATCCAGGTAGCCGCAGCTCCGTCCCCGGAGCAAACACCGGAACCCGAACCGGAGCCGGAACCGGAACCCGAGGTAGCGGAAACCCCGCCCCCGGCGCCGAAACCCAAGCCTCAGCCGGTATCGGGAAGCCCGGTACCGAAGATTCTCTCCGCCGGAGGGGCGCTTCTTCAGACCGTCGGCAACATCACGGGGGCGGTATCCTATACCTACCTGGTGGACAGCTACCGGGCCTATCGAACCTATATGGAAGTCGATGTTAACCCGGGGGCGTTCTACGAAAACAGCGATACCGGCAACAGCTACAGCGATCTGTACGATTCCTATGCAGGAACATCCTACACCTCCCTCGGCCTCACCGGTCTCGGCGGAGTCGCCCTGGGCGCGTATCCCTTTCTCCAGGGCGGCCTGTCCATGTCGACCCTGGGAAAGGTTCTCCATGCGGCGGGTTTAACCGCCCTGGCCACGGGGAACCTCTTCGGCACTATGGCCGTGGGGGGCTACACCCTGGCGGACGGATACTACGACGATTACATGGCCGCCGAATACGGTACGGGGAAACTCTGGGAGCGGTATGAAAACGCCTATTCTGAACAGTATGGAATTCCCCGGTATACCAGCTTCGGTCTATGGGGTTCAGCCGCCGCCATGATGGCCGCTTCGGTTTTCCTTCCCGGGGACGGTACCCCGGCTACGGAAGGCATCCTCAATAAAATTCTCTACGCCGCCGGTTCCCTGATGCTCACCGGCGGAAACGTCACCGCCATGATGAGCCGGAGCGCCCTGACCGATTCTCGTATTGCCTACGAAGACTACCAAGCGGCAACCATGGGCATGGCTTCCCTCTGGGAAACCTATGAGAATATCCACGACGACTACGAGGTGCTGACCTACACCTCCTACGGCCTGTGGTTCGGCGGCGCAATCCTGGCTGCCGTGTCGCTCTTCATCCCCGGACCCTCCGGGGCGGAGGTGGCCGAACTGCCCTTCGGTCTTGAAATTCTCCCCGCGCCCGTCGGATACGGCGCGGAAATCCATATTCTTACGAGGTAAGATCCATGAAACTGAAAGCAATCATTTTAGGAATTCTTGTGGCGGTGCTCCTTACCGCCTGTTACCCCCTGGTGTCCCCCCTGCAGCCGAGAACGAACCCCAGCGACGAGAACAGTATACTGCCGGTAGCTACCGGTTTTACGGCGAGCTACAATAGTAATGATAACGTGGTTAACCTGAGCTGGATTACAAAAAATCCTGATTATCAATACTATCGAGACGGCTACATTGTTATCAGAAAAGCAGGCTCCCCTCCAACCAACGTACTGGACGGAAAGTATGCCGGCCTCTTTGGTCCTGATGATGATGGATCGGGGTATTCTGATCCTGTGGACGATGGCAGTGATGGAGATTTCGATGAGGGTATCGAGGGGGGGTGTGTCTATTATTACGGCCTCTTTGCTTATTACACCGAAGAGGATGACCCGCCTGCGGTCAACAATCGGGATGACAACGGCAACCTGGTAGATACCGATTATTATATCTTCGCCGGACCGGTGGTAGCCGATGTGGGGGTGCCTGGAATGATACAACTTGTGGTTCAAGACGACCGATCCGTTGACAGCGGAAATGTTTGGTCGCCCGCCGATGAGGGCACCTTATATACCGGAACGAATGCTTCTTCTGATCCGAATCGTTTAAGCCTCATTGTGTTTAATGTCGACCCGATTCAGGATTTGAACATCTATAGCGCATCCCTGACAATCATGAATATGGGTGATCTTACTCATCAGGAAAGTCCCACGGTGTCTCGAAAGACGACTGGTTGGTCACCAGGTGATTCATGGGCAATGCTTACTATGGCAGGTTCTTTTAGTGTAACGGAACAATTTTTATTTCCTACCCTGGCTACGGGAGACGGTGATGTAAACACTTATGCTGACGAGAGCGGAGAGGTGTTGACCTCTATTGTTCAAAGCTGGGCGGAGGGGGAAGATAATTTTGGTTTGATGATGATGTATGAATATATCTCTTATCTGGATGTTGACAATCGTTTTCAATCCAAGGAATCGGGCCACGGCCCGGTGTTAAAGGTTTATTACATGGCCGAATAAGCATGTCAAAACAGATGATTTTCTTAAAAGCCGGGGGTACCACACCTCCGGCTTTTGTTTTATACTGTTTTCAAGGAGGTTCCCATGCCCTATATAAAGATCCAGACCAACCGCACGGTGAATGAAGAACTGAAGGAAAAACTTCTTCTCGGCGCCTCGTCCCTGGCCTCAGGTATCCTCGGCAAGCCGGAACGCTACGTCATGACGGCCCTGGAAGCTGAGGTGCCCATGACCTTTGCCGGTACCGCCGAGCCTTGCGCCTTTATCGAGTGCAAGAGTGTCGGTCTGCCGGAATCGAAAACCCGGGAACTCTCAGCCGGGCTCACCGGCCTGGTCACCGAGGAACTGGATATCCTCCCCGACCGGGTGTACATCGAGTTCGCCGACTCACGAGGGTCTATGTGGGGCTGGGACGGGGGAACCTTTTAGACTATGAGCAGAGAAACCTTTCGCCGGGCCCTCTTCGACACCGTGGAATACATCACCGAGCAGACCCTGCGGACCTCCTCCAAGGTACTGCTGCTGAACCATTTCAACTCCATTGCCGGGGAAACCTCCAAGGAAAAAGCCTTAAGGACGGTGATGCACTACGCCTGCGTGGATTTCAGCAATATCGAGGCAAACCCCGACCGGCAGCTGAAGAACCTCCTCTACCGCCTCATGCTGGAAGCCGAGGCCTGGGATCACGCGGAATAAGATTAAAGTCGGAGATGTTTATTCGATGCCAGGTGTGAGGGATCAGGGATCAGTGTGAGCATGTTTTACCTCACACTGAAACCTCACAGTCCCACTATCCTTTATATCTCTCTTCGATATCCCCCAGGGCTTCAATGATGAGATCAAGGCGCTTTTCTTCCTTGAGGATTTTCAGTAGCATGGGTTCGGGGATTCCTTTATCCAGACATTTTTTGTACAGATCTCCGCCGAAGACGCTCACCATGGAATGGACGTGGTAGTAGATTTCCTTTGCTTCTTCATAGGTCATAACTGTACCGGTAAGGATAATAACACATATTTTTCATCTTTGTCAGATTGTAAAAACAGAAAAAGTATATTATAGTACTGCGTTTAAAAGCGGAGGGAAGAATGGAACATCTCAAACCAGTCATCGGTGTGGATCCGGAAAAATGCGTTAACTGCTATAAATGTATTCTGGTGTGCCCCGTAAAATTCTGTATGGATGCCGGCGGCGATACGGTTTCCATCAATCATGACCGCTGTATCGGCTGCGGGAACTGCATCGACGCGTGCAGCCACGACGCCCGTTTTTCCGTGGATGACTGGAACGCCTTTATGGAAGATCGCCGGGCGGGTAAGAACATCCTGGTCCTGGTGGCTCCTTCCGCCGCAGCCTCCTTCGGTGAGGACATCCTCCGGGTCAACGGTGCATTGGCGGATCTGGGAGTGAAGGCCTTCTTCGACGTCAGTTTCGGCGCCGAACTGACGGTGAAAAGCTACCTGGAATATATCAAGGCGGAGAATCCCGAAACGGTCATCGCCCAGCCCTGTCCGGCGGTGGTGTCGTATATCGAGCTGTACAAGCCGGAACTGCTGCCCCATCTGGCTCCGGCGGACAGCCCCATGCTTCATACCGTCAAGATGATCCGGGAATTCTACGGGGAATACCGGGGCTATACCATGGTCGTGCTTTCTCCGTGTCTGGCCAAGCGGAGGGAATTCGACGACACCTGCCCGGAGCTTTTAAACATCAGTTTTGCGTCCCTGGAAAAGCATCTTTCCGCGGAGGGTAAAAAGATCACCGACTTTCCGGAGGTTCCCTTTACCTCTTCCGAAGCCGAGCGGGCAGTGTTGTTTTCCACCCCCGGGGGGCTCATGGCCACCTTGCGGCGGGATAACCCTGAGGCGGCGGAACGGGTGAGAAAGATCGAAGGGCCGGAGTACTTGTACCCCTATTTTAAGGAGCTTCCCAAGGCGATACGCTCCGGAGAGGCCCCCCTGCTGGTGGATTGCCTGAACTGCGAAAAGGGCTGCAACGGAGGCACCGGCACCTCCGTCCGCTCAGAGAGCCAGGATATTATCGATTCCCGGGTGCGGGAGAGAGCGGAACAGGCGAAGAGATCCTACGGTTCGAAAGATATACCTAAAAAGGACAGCCGTAAAGTGGCTTCCGTTTTAAAAAAATACTGGAAACCGGGACTTTACCATCGACATTACCGGGACAGATCGGCCGACGCCGCCATCCGGCGGCCGACGGATAAGGAGAAATGGGATATTTTCCACAGCATGGAGAAGCACGCGGAGGGAGATATCTACAACTGTTCCTCCTGCGGCTATGACACCTGCGACGATATGGCGGCGGCCATCCATAATGGACTGAATAAGCGGGAGAACTGCCACCATTTCCAACTGGCTCTCATGGAAAAGGTTCGACGAACCACTAAATCCATATCCACCCGTCTGCACGAAGAAATCGTCACCACCGGTACGGAGGTGGTCCGGCGGACCGCCGGCCTGGTGGGGAATCTTATGAAGGGCACGGAGCTTCAGCATCGCTCAGTGGAAGAATCCTCCGCCGTGGTGGAAGAACTCCTGGCATCCGTCCGGAATGTCTCGGATATGTCTTCTCACCGGAAAACGGAAATCGACGGGCTGATCGACCAGGCCTCCCAGGGTATTCTGCAGTTAAATAAAACCGTCCAGGGTGTCCGGGACATCCTGAAACACCTCGCGGGGATCCAGGAAATGAACGAACTCATTTCCCACGTCTCTTCCAGCACCAATCTGCTGGCCATGAACGCCGCCATTGAAGCGGCCCACGCTGGGCAGGCGGGCAGGGGCTTCGCGGTGGTGGCCGACGAGATCAGAAAGCTGGCGGAAACCTCTTCTCATCATGTTCACGGTATCTCGGAAAACCTGAAAGGTATTACCCGGCAGGTTAAGGACACCGCCGATATCTCGGAGAACACGGGAAAGGACCTGGAAGCCATGATCACCCGCTTCCAGGGTGTGGCGGGAAGTTTTGTGGAGCTCATCGGCACCATGGAAGAAATGTCCGCCGGCGGCAGCGTGGTGAACGAATCCCTGGTGGTCTTGAATGATACCGCCCGGGACGTTCAGGGCTTCTGCACCCGGATGGAGGGCATCAGTACGGAGCTGGCGACGCTTTTTTCCTCTATCCAGGGGCTTTCGGAAGAGAACCTGCAGGCTTTCAACTGAACAAGGTTGATTCATTCCACTGATTTTTCACTATCTTCCTCCATCTTTCCTTGAAAAAAAAAGTTATCCCCTGTATGGTACTATTGTTCGTATAGGTGCACAATTATGAAAAAATTTACTATCATATAATCATCTTAAACGAAACCGGGAGGAATCGTGGATAGTAGTTTTGTTTTGTATACCGCCCTGGGCGGCAGCCTTCTTGCCCTGGGGTTCGCCTTTGTGAAGACCCGGTGGATTTACCGTCGGAAGGTGGACGACAGCGCTCTGGTAAAGATAGCCGGCTACGTGCAGGAAGGAGCCATGGCCTTTCTTTCCAGGGAATACAGAACCCTTCTTCCCTTCGTGGCCCTGGTGGCGGTTTTCCTGGTCCTGGCAAACAAGGGATTTATGAAATTTCAGGCGGTGGCCTTTCTTCTCGGTGCCTTCTGTTCGGCTCTGGCGGGGTTTATCGGCATGCGGGTGGCCACGGCCTCCAATTCCCGGACCACCTTCGCGGCGAAAACCGGCATCAACAGCGCCCTGAAGGTGGCTTTTTCCGGCGGCACCGTCATGGGAATGAGCGTGGTGGGCCTTTCCCTGCTGGGTATCTTTGCTGTCCTGGCCGTTTTTATCCCCCTGTCCGGCGGCGGCGTGGAACAGCTCCGTTCGCTGGTTTTACCCGTCCTGTCGGGCTTTTCCCTGGGAGCTTCCACCATCGCCCTTTTTTCCCGGGTGGGCGGCGGTATTTTCACCAAGGCGGCGGATGTGGGAGCCGACCTGGTGGGCAAGGTGGAAGCGGGAATTCCGGAGGACGACCCGCGAAACCCGGCTACCATCGCCGACAACGTGGGGGATAACGTGGGGGATGTGGCCGGCATGGGGGCGGATCTCTTCGAATCCTACGTGGGCTCCATCGTGGGAGCCATGATTTTAGGGCTTTCCGTCCGGGGATCCGACGCCCTGCGGCTGAAGCTTGCCGGGATACCCCTGCTGCTGGCGGTAACCGGCCTGGCGGCTTCGGTTATCGGCGTGTTCTTTGTCAGGACAAAACCGGGCAAATCCCCCCAGCGAGCTCTGAACACCGGCACCTTTGGAGCGGCGATCCTTTCAGCGGTTTTTTCCTTTTTTCTGTTCAGATATTACCTGGGAAACGAAACCTTCAACGGCTCCGTCGGATATATGGCGGTTTTCGGCTCCACCGTCATCGGCCTGGTTACCGGGGTGATTATCGGCCTGGTTACCGAATATTACACCGGCACGGATAAACGGCCGGTCCTTCATATCGTGAAATCCAGTGAATCGGGAACCGCCACCAACCTCATTACGGGTATCGGCGTGGGCATGATGTCCACCTTCCCGGTGGTTCTTCTCATCGGCGGCGCGATGCTTTTAAGCAATTTCCTGGCGGGGCTCTACGGCATCGCCGTGGCCGCCGTAGGCATGCTGGTTACCCTGGGGATTCAGCTGGCCGTGGACGCCTATGGTCCCATCGCCGACAACGCCGGCGGTCTGGCGGAAATGGCGGAATTCCCCCATGACGTGCGGCAGGTTACCGATACCCTGGACGCCGTGGGAAACACCACCGCCGCCATCGGAAAAGGCTTTGCCATCGGCTCCGCCGCTTTGACGGCCATCATTCTCTTTTCATCTTTCAAGGAACAACTGGGTATTGAAACCATCGACATCACCCGGGTCCCCGTGCTGGTGGGTCTGCTCATCGGGGCGGTGGTTCCTTTTCTCTTTTCCTCTCTGGCCATGGATGCCGTGGGTAAGGCGGCCTTCAAGATGATCGAGGAAGTCCGCCGGCAGTTCAGGGAACATCCCGGCATCCTGCAGGACCGGGATGAACCGGATTACAAGAAATGTGTCGACATAAGCACCTCGTCGGCCTTGAAACTCATGCTGCTTCCCGGGGTGATAGCGGTGCTTTTGCCGATTCTGGTGGGTTTCCTGGCGGGAATAGAGATGCTCATCGGCCTTCTTACCGGGGTGACCGCTTCGGGGGTTATTCTGGCGATCTTTATGTCCAACGCCGGAGGAGCCTGGGATAACGCCAAGAAGATGATCGAAGGCGGCCTCCTGGGCGGAAAGGGATCGGACGCCCACAAGGCTTCCGTGGTGGGGGATACGGTGGGGGATCCTTTCAAGGATACCGCCGGACCTTCCTTGAATATTCTGATCAAGTTGATGTCGGTAGTTTCCCTGGTTATCGCGCCGATGTTGAAATCTTTTCACGGTTTCTAGGAAAACCGGATGTAATTTTTTCTAAGGAGAAAATACCTATGCTAAGCAGTTTGTTCTGGATTGTGCCTGCCTGCGCGGTTCTCGCCCTGGTTTTCGCTTTTTCCTTTTATCGACAGATGAAAAAGAAGAGCGAAGGAACCGAACAAATGATGAAAATCGCCTCCTATGTGCGGCAGGGGGCCATGGCCTATTTGAAGCAGCAATATAAAGTCGTCCTTCTGGTCTTCGCCGTTCTGACGGTGTTCTTTTCCCTGCTGGCCTATGTGTTCAAGGTGCAGAACCCCTGGGTCCCCGGGGCTTTTCTGACCGGCGGTTTCTTTTCCGCCCTGGCGGGGTTTTTCGGGATGAAGACCGCCACCCATGCTTCCGCCAGAACCGCTAACGCGGCCCGGGACTCGCTGAACAGCGGTTTGCAGGTGGCTTTTCGCAGCGGAGCGGTGATGGGCCTGGTGGTGGTGGGTCTCGGTCTTCTGGACATCTCCATCTGGTTTGTCATTCTTAACGTCGCCTATCCGGTGGCGGAACACGGAACCCATGGGCTGGTGATCATCACCACCACCATGCTGACCTTCGGCATGGGTGCCTCTACCCAGGCCCTCTTCGCCAGGGTCGGCGGGGGGATCTTTACCAAGGCCGCCGACGTGGGGGCCGACCTGGTGGGCAAGGTTGAGGCGGGGATTCCCGAAGACGACCAAAGGAACCCGGCGACCATCGCGGACAACGTGGGAGACAACGTGGGGGACGTGGCCGGCATGGGCGCCGACCTTTACGAATCTTACTGCGGTTCCGTTTTAGCCACCGCCGCCCTGGGGGCCGCCGCCTTTACCGGCAGTGTGGACATCCAGTTCAAGGCGGTCATCGCGCCGATGATCATCGCCGCCTTCGGAACGGTGCTGTCGATCCTGGGGATCTTCGCCGTAAAAACAAGGGAAAACGCGGATCAGCGCCTGCTCCTCAAGGCCTTGAACCGGGGCATCAACCTGAGCTCGGTGCTTATCATCCTTGTATCCTTTTTCGTGCTCCGCTTCCTGGGAATCCCCAACTCCCTGGGTATCTGGGGGTCCATCGTTACCGGCCTGCTGGTGGGTATCGGGATCGGCAAGGTGACCGAGTATTACACCTCGTCATCCTACAAACCGACCCAGGAGATTTCCCGGAACGCCCAGACAGGACCTGCTACGGTTATCATCGCCGGCCTCGGTACGGGGATGCTTTCCACCGCCTTTCCGGTTCTCTTTATCGTCGTAGGCACCATTTTCGCCTATCTGTTCTCGGCGGGTTTCGACATGAGCAATATGAGCATGGGGCTCTACGGCATCGGCATTGCCGCCGTGGGGATGCTTTCAACCCTGGGCATTACCCTGGCCACCGACGCCTACGGTCCCATCGCCGATAACGCCGGCGGGAACGCCGAGATGTCCGGCCTGGGTAAAGAGGTCCGAACCCGGACCGACGCCCTGGACTCCCTGGGCAACACCACCGCCGCCACGGGAAAAGGCTTTGCCATCGGATCGGCGGCCTTAACGGCCCTGGCCCTTCTGGCTTCGTATATTGAAGAGATCAAGATCGGCCTGGTGAGGATCGGCCGTACCGTCCTTGAGTTCGAGGACGGTCACACCATAGAAACGGTGAAGGCGACCCTGACGGATTTCATGAATTATTACGACGTCAACCTGATGAATCCTAAAGTGCTGGTGGGAATGTTTACCGGATCCATGCTGGCCTTTCTGTTCTGCGGTCTTACCATGAACGCCGTGGGCGCTGCGGCGGGTAAGATGGTGGAAGAAGTCCGTCGTCAGTTCAGAACCATCGCCGGTATCCTGGAAGGGGAGGCCGAACCGGACTACGCCCGATGTGTCGCCATTTCCACCAAGGGCGCCCAGACCGCCATGATCGTACCGTCGCTGCTGGCCATCATCGCTCCCATCGTTATGGGGGTGATCTTCGGAGTCGCCGGTGTCATGGGGATTCTTACCGGCGGGCTCGCCGCAGGTTTCGTCCTGGCGGTTTTTATGGCCAACTCGGGCGGAGCCTGGGACAACGCCAAGAAGTATATCGAGGAAGGAAACTTCGGAGGAAAGAACTCCGATTCTCATAAAGCGGCGATCATCGGTGATACCGTGGGCGATCCCTTTAAGGACACCTCGGGACCGTCCCTGAATATCCTGATAAAGCTCATGACCATGGTTTCCATCGTGATGGCCGGTCTTACCGTTGCCTTCTCCATCCTTTAAAGGGTATACTGAAAAGCAGAAGGAGGAATGCTCATGCAGTACCAGAACCACCTTTATATGATTCTTCACCCCAATCCGGCCCTGGTGGGGTCCCAATATAATCCCGAAGATTTCGCCGTTCATTACATGTCCGGTTCAACCCGGCACTACAGCGGGAAGGTGATCTTCGCGGAGATCGACGTCAATTACAGAAACGATTATCTGAAGATAGAAAAAGGACTGGAAGGGCTGGTTCCCCACGATGACGGCAGCCCCAAGGCCACGAAGTTCATATCCACCTACCGGGTCCTGGAGCATATGGACTTTGACGCCATTGAAAAGCTCTATCTTACCACGCCGTCGGCCATGGTACTGGGGCTAGACCCGGCTCCCTATACCGCGGTCCACCAGCCGGATTTCATCCGGATCTTCGCGGAAATAACCCCCATGCGGATGCTGGTGCTCACCAAGCTCAATTTTCCCGAGTTCGGCCAGTACATTACCCACCCGGATAATCCCAAGGGGGTGCCGAAGATTTTTTACACCCAGATCGATTTCGACATCGATTTTTTCATGAACGAAATTGAGAGAAATCCCTTCATGAACACTCCCCTGCCCAGCGTCCATTCATCCAAGCTTCGGGATGCCGTGCTGGAATTGCGGAACAACCCGGACAAGCGGACCAAGGGCTTGAGCCTGGACAGCGATATGAACCGAAAATCCTATAAATACTTGAAGCATGGTTTCATGTTTGCTTCCCCGAAGGGACACAAGTTCTTTCCGATCCCCCCGGCGGATAAGATCGAAGAGATCAATTTTAAATTCTGGAAGCAAATGTAAGGGCTTCTTCACCTGTTCACCCCGGTTTTCTCTAACCGGGGTTTGACAGGGGCTTGATTTTATGTAGAATACAGCAGAGGATACATTATGAGGAAAAGAAGTGTTTTTACCATCCTTGGCGTTATTCTGATGATAGCCGGGGTCGCCGCGTTAGTATATGGCCTGACAACCTACAACGCTCTTCAGAACGACATCGCCAACCGTTTCACCAAGGCTATCGCCGGTTCCAGTGAAAAGGAGAACCAGGCTCTTTACGTGTCCATCGTGGGCGGAGTGGGAGTCCTGGCGGGGCTCGTCCTGGTGTTCGCTAATATGAAAAAGGCCACCAGGAAGAAGAGGAGACGCTGACAAAGCCGTCCAAGATGAGAAAAAGGAACCTGACCGTACTTTTTCTCCTGTTTATCGGGTTTTTTCCTTTGTCCGCTGCGGACAAAGAACCCGGGGCTTTCTCCTGTGACATCGACGGGGGAACCCATCTGATTATCCCCGAAGCATCCTGTATTCTCAGCGTGACCTTTCCTTTAGGAACTTCCGGCCTGTATCTGTCAGGCCAGACCGGTTTCACCTATCTGTTCAACCTCTGGGATGATGTCCACGCCGGGAACATCTATTTCCCCGCGGGGGTGGAGCTCCTTCACAAACCCATGGGTCTCGGTCTCTCCGCCAGGTATTATCTTTCCCTCAGCGATATAACCGGGGAAGGAATTTTTGAGACCCTTCTGCTGGCGTATCTTCCCCTGGTGGAAAAACCGAGGTTCCGGTTCAGTACGTTATTTTCCCTGGGAGTGGCCATGTTCCGGCAATACGGCGATTCGGCGGTATTCCCCGTAACGGCGAAGATAGGCTTTCGTTTCACCATCCCTTTCCGGGCGATAGAGCCCCAGGCCCAGGAAGAACAGATACCGGGTTTTCAGTATTGATGTTTTCAGCTTGACAGCTTTTTTTAAATGGGATACATTACTCCCGTTTCCAAGAGGTCCGCTGCAGTGGTGGAATTGGTAGACACGCTAGCTTGAGGGGCTAGTGGGCATTGCGCCTGTGGAGGTTCAAGTCCTCTCTGCAGCAAAAA
>JAFGDJ010000078.1 GCA_016932135.1 Spirochaetales bacterium
CCCACGTCCTCCACGGTGTACCCCGTCTGTTCCAAAAAACGACGAAGAATTTCCTTGGCTTCAAAGCCGCCGTGGTCCGAACCCAGGGCTACTTTTTTCACCGTGTCTATGGCGTTCCGCCGGGTCATATCCTGTTCTTCCCGCTCCCACATGGTTTACTCCTTGTAAAGGTCTACCCGATCCACAATACCGGCTACCATGGTCCGAATCGGTGCCATGGAATCTCCCAGAATCATCCTGGAAGAGTTCCCTTCGTCGATCACCAGGACCGTGTCCCCCGGTCCCGCCTGAACGGCATCCAGGGCTATCATCACCGAACCCGCCGGAGAGCCGTCCGGTTTTACGGGACGGCAGAGAAGAACCTTGTGCCCTTCCAGGGCCGCCGTTTTCCTGGAAGCTACAATACTGCCGATGACTCTGGCTAACGTCATGGTTCCAATACCCCCGCGTCCCGGTCGACGATTCCCATCACCGTGGCGTCCGAAGGGTTGTACCAGTTCTCCAGGACCAGGGCGGCTTCCCTGCCGGCTTCCCAGAGAACGTAATCCCCCTCCCCCGCCTGAACGGCGTCACAGGCTACCACGGGATTTCCTTCGGGCTTCCACCTCTCGTCCATAGGCTGCAGTAGGAGGAGCTTCACCCCTTCCAGGGAATCGGTCTTCCGGGTGCATACCACCGTACCGATAATCTGTCCTAACCTCACGACTTCATCTCCTTAGACGATCCTGAAATAATCGATAAGGGAACAGCGGCGTTCCCGGGTAAAGGTTCGGGCCCGGGTAAAACCCTCCCCCGTGGGGCTGGCAATGGTGAAGGAGGTATACCCGGCACCCCCGGCGGCCATGCCGTTGAAGTTGGAACCGTTCTTGACGAAAAGGGAACAGTTCATCACCCGGGCCATCCGGGAAAGCTTGGCAATGTTCAGGGAATGCATGGACGCGGTATGCCGGAAACCGTGCTCGCATTCCAGGGCGAAGTCGATGGCCTCGTCCGCGTTTTCCAGCCGCACCAGGGGTATCACCGGCATCAGCTGCTCCGTCCACACCAGGGGATGGCTCTTGTCCACCTCCACCAGGAGAATCCTGGTATCCTCCGGCACCGACAGACCGGCTTTTGCCGCGATGACCGAAGCGTTTTTACCGATAAAGCCTCGGTTGGCCGCCCCTTCGTGACCCGGTCTTCCCGGATCGGTAAGAATCATGCCGGTCAGACGGTCGATATCCGCCCCCTTCACTTCGAAGGCTCCGTGCTTTTTCATCTCTTCCTTCAAGGGGTCGGCGATGCTTCGAACGGCGAGAATTTCCTTTTCATCGATACAGATGATATTATTGTCGAACCCGGCGCCCATGACGATGTCCCGGCCGGCTTTTTCCAGGTCCGCCGTTTCATCCACCACCACCGGCGGATTTCCCGGCCCCGCGGCGATGACCTTCTTCCCCGACTTCATGGCCGCCCGGACAACCCCCGGGCCGCCGGTAACCACCAGGAGATCCACCAGGGGGTGGCTCATCATGGCTGTGGCGGATTCGATAGTGGGCTCGGTGAGGGTGCAGAAGACATTTTCCGGCCCGCCGGCTTTCATCACCGCGTCGTTGAGAAGCCCCACCATGTAGGCTGAGACTTTCCGGGCGCCGGGATGAGAATTGAACACCACGGCATTACCCCCGGCGATCATGCTGATGCCGTTGTTGATGATGGTTTCCGTTGGGTTGGTGCTGGGGGCGATGGCGCCGATAACCCCGTAGGGCGCCCGTTCGGTCAGGGTCAGGCCGTGATCGTCGCTGTAAGATTCCGGCGACAGGTCCTCCACCCCGGGGGTCATTTCCGCGGCCAGGCGGTTCTTGGCGATCTTATCCTCCACCCGGCCGAAGCCGGTTTCCTCCACCGCCATCTTCGAAAGGGTTTCCAGGTTATCCAGTACTATCCGCCGGATGTTCTCCACCGCCTTTCGCCGCATCAGCAGGGTTCCCCCGACCAGGTCTTTCTGCGCCTTTCTGGCTGCCCAGACGGCGGCGTCCATATCGGAAAAAAGCCCGGAAAACCGGAACATATCTTCCCTGGCGCCGCTTTTCTTCAAACCGGCCACCACCTGTTCCACCAGAGATCGTATGCTTTCTTCGTTTACTTCCACCGTTTCCTCCTCAGCCTACCAGGAAGGATTCGATATCCCCGTGGGGCCGGGGGATAATGATGCTTCTGCAGAGCCTGCCCTTGGCTTCCACTACTGCCTTCCCCGCCTCCAGGGCGGCCTGAACCTCTCCGATTCTGCCGGTGAACCGCACCGTGGCCTTGCCCCCCATACCGCTGCCGAAGCCGATCTTAAGCAGCCTGACATCCGCCCGCTTGGCGCAGACATCCGCCGCTTCGATGCCCGCGGCCACGGAAAAGGATTCAATAACCCCCAGGGCGTCCAGTTCCACCGCTCCGATTTCACCCAGCAGCGCGGGACCCACCCCTGTGTGGAGGTGGGGAATAAAAAGCTCCTCCATGATCCCCTGGGGGAATTCCCTGCGGGCGCGCTTCAGCGAAGCGTCCACCGAGGCTTCGTCCCCGGTAATGATGATGATGTATTTCCCCGGCGTTACGGTAACACAGCTCAAGACCTCCACGGGAGCCTCTTTCACCATGAGATCCAGAGCCACCAGGCCGTCGGCGATAGCCGTGTACTCCTGAACGCCTAAAACGGTAATGTCAGTGCGCATCTTTTCCGTATATCCTGCCGCCGCCGGAGCAGACCTGGTCCACGATCCCGACGATAACGGCATCTACCGCCTTATTTTTTGTCGTTTCAGTTTGCCTGGCCGAACTCCCTTGAGAGACCAGGACCACCTCATCCTGCCCGGCGCCCAGGGTATCCAGGACCACCAGGTACCGGCCCGAGGGCTTCATGTCCCTGGCGTATTCTTCCACCAGGAGATACACCGCTCCATCCACGCCGTCGGCCCGCCGGGTGCCCACTACCTGGCCGCCTATCCTGCCGAGGATCACCGGTGCTGTCCCCCGTCTTTCTGAAAGACCCTTTTGCCGTTCAGATCGATGGAATCCACAATGGCGGTGATAGCCGCGTCGCTGGGTTTCCCCTCCGTCACGCCGGTCATACGGGAAGAGCTGCCGGAGACATAGAAGACGATCTCCCCTTCCCCGGCGCCCACGGCGTCCATGGCCACCAGGTAGTCGCCCTTCCCCTTCAGGGTAACAGGGTCGATCTTTTCCAAAAGGAGAAATTTGATGCCCTCCAGCTTCGGTTCCTTGCTGGTGGAAACCACGGTTCCAACCACCTTTGCCAGTACCACGGATCAGTCCTCACTGCCCCCGGGGTCCCGCCCGGAAATACTCGCCAGCCGCTGTTCCACAATCTCTTTGCTGACCAGCACTTCCGATTCTTCCCCGGCGATATAGATCCGACCGAACCGGCCGAACCCGGAAACATTGATGATGTTGATCCGGGAGGCTTTTTCCGCCTCGTTGGCCGCGTAGTAGGCGTACCCTGCCGGTTCGATCTCCAGAACGTACAGGGTGTCGCCCCGGAGGACCATGTTTCCGAAACGGACCTTGTTGATCATCTGGGCGTGATGATCGCTGATGTTTTTAATGAGCTGGCTTGTCAGAACCTTGGGTCTCATCCTGTCCTCTTCGGTCAGCCCCAGTTCCTTCAGGATAGCCGCTCCGGCCTGCCGGGCGTCCCCCTGGCTGTCGGAATGGACCTCCAGGAGGCCGAAGAGCCGCTCCACCACCTGGATTCCCGGGGTCACCTTGGTGGCCTTCAGGGCGATATCCGTCAGGCGGTTAATCTCGATACCCGGCGAGATCTCCACGATGGAGCAGGCCTGCCCGCCTACGGGAAAGTACCCCTTGGAGACGGTGCAGAGAAAGGACGCCATCTGCAGCTGCAGAGAGTCTATGAAGACATAGGTCCTTAAGTCGATCATTTCTTCTCCTCACGGCCTAAGGGGAGGACTTCATCGATATTCTGATGGGGCCGCGGGATGATGTGAATGGAAACAACCTCGCCGACCCGTTCCGCCGCCCGGCTGCCCGCGTCCAGAGCGGCCCGTACCGCCGCCACGTCTCCCCGGACAATGGCGGTGACATACCCGCCGCCGGTTTTTTCATACCGCTTCAATTCCACCTTCGCGGCCTTTACCATCGCGTCGGCCGCTTCCACCATGGCGGCAAACCCCCGACATTCGATCATTCCCAAGGCTTCACCATATTCTGCCATACTTCCTCCTCGTTTTTCTGAAAACAAAATGTTGCTTTTTTAACAATCTATGTTATTATATTACCATACAAAAGCCCGTTGTCAAGAGGAATTATGGAAAAACCAATCGCCCGGCATGAGGAAATTATCCGCCTTCTGGAAATAAACAACCTGCTGACGGTGAAGGAACTCTCCAAACTCCTGGAGGTTTCCCACATGACCGTCCGGCGGGACCTGAAAGCCCTGGAAGCCCGGCGGGTGGTGAGCCTGATCCACGGCGGAGCGGCCTTGAGCCCCTGTTACAGCCGCGGCGATTCCTCCGGGGAATACGAACTGCCCTACGCCCAGAGCTCCCATATCCGGGAAAAGACAAGAATCGGCCTCCGCGCCGCGGCCCTGCCCCGGAAAGGAGACACCGTCATCCTGGATTCCGGGTCCACCACCGAGGCCATTGCCAGGGCCCTGCCCTCCGGATCGGATATCACGGTGATCTGCTTTGCCCTGAATATCCTGATGCAGGTCTATCGCCGGGGGGGGATGAGAATCGTCTTTCCCGGCGGGCGGTTTCATGAAAACACCCTGATGTTCGAAGCCCCGGAAAGCCTGGCCCTGATTAAAAACTACCGGGCGGCCTACGGGTTTATCTCCGCCAGCGGTATAGACGCGAAACTGGGGATCACCTGTGCCACGGCCTATGAAACCGCCGCCAAGCAGGCCTCCCTGGCCAGCAGCAAGCACAGGGTCCTGGTGGCCGATGCGTCCAAATTCGGCAAGGTCGGGCAGACCTGGTTTGCCGATTTTCAGGATTTCGACATGATCATCACCGACAGCGGGGTGCCGGAGGAATACCGGAGGCTTTGCGAAGAAAAGGGGATCGAGCTGGTTATCACGGATACCGGGGCGCCCTAGGTCCCGTCGGATATAAAAAACCCCGTTCTGGCGAAAACCCGCCGGAAGAATTACACTGGTTCCATGCAGTACTGGTTCACCCGGGGCGAGGTGAACGTCAGCGATACCCGGGGTAACGCCGGTGGTTTCCTGGTGATCTACGGCGATGAAGCCCTCTACTCGTTGTACGATTCGGTGGGCCACGACGACCTGCTCCGGGACTTATCGGCCCGGCGTCGGCTTGATAAAACCGAGGTTCTCGAAAACGGCATCCGGCTCTTCTTCAAGTTCACCCATGGCGGGGTGGTGATCTCCGGGGTGCGGGAAATCGACAACCGGGCGATGGAAGCAAATTTGAACCACTACGGCCGGATTATCCGGCGGGCCCTGGGCTGAAACAGTCGTATAGACGAAAGCGTTTAGAACCGGCATACTTCTTCCATGACAGTTGAAGATGTATTGCTGGAGTTTACCGCCCTTTCCGCCGTGCCCCGGTGCAGCGGCCATGAGAAGGCGGCGGCCGAGTTTATCGCCCGGCAGGCCCAAGCGGCCGGGTGTTCTTATCGAACCGACCAAGCCGGCAATATCGCCGTGTTTGTTCCCCCCACCGGGGGCATGGAAGAGGTCCCCGGGGTCATCCTGCAGGGGCACCTGGACATGGTGTGCGTCAGGGATTCCGGGTCTTCCCATGATTTTAAGAAGGACCCCATTGTGCCACAGCGGCAGGGTGACTGGGTCACCGCCGCCGGAACGACCTTGGGGGCGGACAACGGCGTGGCCGTGGCCCTGGCCCTGGCGGTGATGAAAGACGGCAGCCTTTCCCACGGACCGCTGGAACTGCTTTTTACCGTGGAGGAAGAAACGGGTCTCATCGGAGCCTCCAATTTAGGTGACGGGATGATTGAAGGAGCCTATCTCATCAACCTGGACTTCGAGGAGGACTACCAGATCTGTGTCGGCTGCGCCGGCGGGGTGATCCTCAAAGCCGACGGGGTTTTACCCGTTGAAACGGTCACTGCCGCAGGCCTTACCGCCTGGACCATCGCCGCGGACGGGCTGAAGGGCGGCCACTCGGGGATGGACATCGGGGGCAGCCCGGAGAATCTCTACAAAGCCTTCGCCCGGCTTCTGAGAGAACTTGAAACCCTGGACGCCCGGATCACCGGAATCACCGGCGATGGGAAGTCCAACGCCATTCCCACCAACTGCTCGGTGAATTTCCTGCTGCCGGAGGGGCGGGAAGAGGACCTTCGGCAGATCTTCCACCGTTTCGAGGAAACCTTCTACGGCACCTACGCCCACCCGGAGGTAAACCCTCACGTGGCCTTAAAGAATTCTGTCACGGAAAAGGACCAGGCTATCACCCGGGAAGGAACGGCGGACCTGGTCCGGCTGCTGGAGGACCTCCCCTCCGGGGTTATGGAGCGCCACGAAGATATGGGCGGCCTGGTAAGCACCTCGGCAAACCCGGGAGTCTTACAGGTCGGCGCTGACGGGTCGGTACACCTGGAGATAAACCACCGCTCGGACCGGGCGGAAAGGCTTCAGGATGTGGAGGTCGTCATTCTCGGATGCCTTAAAGCCGCGGGTCTGTCCGTCACCGACCGGGTGGCCTTCCCGCCCTGGCCTCCGGCACCGGCGTCCGCCCTGGTGAGCCTCTGCCAGGACTGCCGCCGGGGTATCTACGCCGAACCGGCGGAGGTGGTGACGATTCACGCCGGCTTGGAATGCGGAATTCTCTCAGCCAAGGCCGGAGGCCTCGATTCGATTTCCATCGGGCCGAATCAATTTGACGTGCACACCACCCGGGAAAGGATCCAGGTATCCTCGGTGGAGAAATTCATCCGCTGGCTGGAGGCTATCCTGGCCCGGCAGGGTGAACTGCGGTAAGGGGATACAGCCCGAGGAGTTATACGCCCCTCGAAAAAACCCTTTTTACGAGCGGAGGAATTCGCTTAAGCCGTAGGTTTTGATCTTGTTCAGCAGGGTTCGGCGGGTAATCCCCAGTTCCTCCGCCGTGGCGTTTCGCCGACCCTCGTGGCGGTACAAGGCGTCCAGAAGGGCTTTTTTTTCGATCTCTTCCAGGGTTCCCCTTAAGGGCGCATTGTTTCTATTCGTGGAGACGGGAAGATCCAGGGCGTCCTCATTCACCGTATCGGTGTCGCTGAGGATCACCGCCCGTTCAAGAAGGTTCTCCAGTTCCCGGATATTCCCCGGAAAGGAATAAGCCGCCAGTTTCGCCAGGGCGCCGCCGGTGATGCCCCGGGCGGGCTTTCCCACCCGCCGGGAGACCTTCTCCAGGAGCAGAGAAGCCAGTTCCGGCAGATCCTCCGGCCGCTCCCGCAACGGGGGCAGGGAGAGCCTTATCACGTTCAGTCGATAAAAAAGGTCTTCCCGGAAGGTTCCGGCCTTGACCATGGCCTCCAGGTCCCGGTTCGTTGCCGCCAGAAGCCGCAGGTCCACGGGGATAATCCCCGTTCCCCCGAGACGCTGGACTTTCCGGTCCTGCAAGACCCTTAAAAGCTTCACCTGCAGATGCCCCGGAGCATCTCCGATTTCGTCAAGAAAGATCGTTCCCCCCGCAGCGGCTTCGAAAAGGCCTTCCTTGCGTCGGTCTGCCCCGGTAAAGGCTCCCTTTTCGTAGCCGAAGAGCTCACTTTCGATCAAGGTGTCGGGAATACCGGCGATGTTTACCGGGATAAAGGGCCCCTGAGCCCTGGTTGAAGCACCGTGAATCATCCGCGCCAGGATCTCTTTGCCCGTGCCGCTTTCGCCGGTGATCAGCACAGTGGTATCCGTCCGGGCGGCCTTTTCCGCCAGGGCGTAGATGCTCCGCATCTTCTCGTTCCGGCTTGACCAGTCAGGGGATGTACGAAAATCATCCTGTCGATGGACCATTTTCAAGCGGTGTTCTTCCACGGCTTTCCGGATACGGATCGCCAGCTCTTCCGGATCGAAGGGTTTCGTTATGTAGTCCCGGGCTCCCTTTTTCATGGCGGCTACCGCGTCTTCGATGTCACCGAAGGCGGACATCATGATTACCGGAACCGAAGGACCCTGATCGTTGATCCAGGAGAGAAGGTCCAGGCCGCCCATCCCCGGCATCTTCAGGTCGATGACGGCGCAGTCGAAGGCGGTATCTTCCAGGGCTTTTTGCGCGGAAAAACCGTTCTCCGCCGTGGCCGTTTTAAAACCCTCCATGGAAAGGTAATCCGCCAGGGACGAGCGGAGGTTTTTTTCATCGTCGGCAATGAGGATATTCATGGGTTTTGACACTCCGGAAGAAAGACGGTAAACACGGCCCCCCCTGGAAGTCCGTTTTCGGCGGTGACGGAGCCCCCCGCAGCTTCCACAAAGGATTTCACCACCGCCAGACCGATGCCGCTGCCGGTGGTCCTGGTAGTGTAGAAGAGATCGAAAATCCTGTCCATGGATGAGGTATCCAGGCCGGGGCCGGCATCAGCCACCTTGACAGTGAATCCGCCTCTGCCCCGTTCCAGGGTCACCGTTACACCCTCTCCGGTCCCCCCACTCTGCAGGGCGTTTTCGATAAGATTGTCCAGCACCGACCGCAGATTGTCCCGGTCTATGAAAACCCAGGCGGAACCTGCCGGGTCCACCTTCAGGATAATGCCGGCATGAAAGGATGCCACGCTGTCCTTCACCACGGCGGCCAGGTCTATTTTCCCCGGTCTGCCTTCGGGGTTTTTCAGGAATTCCCCCACCCGGTCGGTGAGCCGGGAGATCCTGGCCGTCTCTTCCCCGATCACTTCCAGGGAAGGGTGCAGTTCCTCAGGCAGCTTCTTCGTCAAGATTTTTTCCTGCACCCGGATGGCACCTAAAGGGTTCTTTATTTCGTGGGTCAACACCCGGGCAGCCTGTCCCAGGCGGATAAGCTGGAGGTTTCTCCCTTCCTCCGCCTTAATGCGGTTTATTCTACGATACAGCAGGGCCAGGCCGGTCAGAAGCCCGAGAAAGATGATGAAAAGGAGTACCGTAAGGCTAACGAAAAGGGTGACCGTTCCTCGGGTTAGATGGTCATCGTAGATCAACAGGGTGAAGATCCTGTCCCGGGGTCCGGGAAGGGCTGATCGTCCCGCCTGCCTGCCCCGGCCGGAGGTTCTCACAACCAGAATATAGCCGTTCTGTCGGTACAGGCCTTCCCCGGCAAATCCCGGGTGAAGTTCGCTGATCCTTTCGGGAGCCTTTCCCAGCCGCAGGTACGAAAGCCCGGTATCATCGTAAACACCGAAACCTGCCGCTTCCGGCGGAAGATTTTCCATCGAGAGGCTCATTCCCGATAAATACTCTTCCGTCAGGGAAGCCGAGAGACTCGAAGCCTCGTATTCCGCCAGCACGCGGTTGTATCGGAGCCCCTGGCGGAGGGTTAATAAAAACAGAGAAAGCACCAGGATAAACAGCAGAAAGGAGAAGAGGACAATGACCCTGGTTGTTTTTTTCCCTGTTTTCTCTTTCATTTAAAACCTGTAATAAGGATCGGTAATGACTCCTGATCGTTCGCCGTCACTGTCGATTATTCTTTTAAAATACGCGGCATCGATATGTCTGGCAAGGTAGGAATTACCCTGCCGGGTAATCTGACCATAGAAGGAGCGCAGGTGATTTCTCGATCCTTTTTCGAGGTTGAGATATACAATTCTGAGGTCGGCGTTGTCTGAAATTTCCAGCTGTCTTCCCAGGTCGTAGATATCAAGATCCTCGATCTCCGCCCCCACGGTTAGGGCCGCCAGGAGGCTCTTTTCGCCGGTGATCGTAAGAGTATCGTACAGTTCCTGCAGGTCCGGGTTCAGGAAAACTCCGGGCACATCATTTTTTATCGGATCAACCAGTCCGTATCGCCGGATAATAAAGGCGGTGGCATCCATATGGCTCTGTTCGCTTTCGGCGATATTTCTGAATATGGG
>JAFGDJ010000079.1 GCA_016932135.1 Spirochaetales bacterium
ATAATCGGTCAGAATCGCTTCAATGTCCAGCGGCAGGGCAAGGGTCTCGCGAAGGGCAGGAACAATTTCTTTTCCGCGGTACTCGATGTCCTGGAACAGGAACCGACCGGGGGATGTTTTTTCCAGGAGCAAGGAAGTTTCTTCTATACCTGTTTCGGAGGATTCGGCCGGTTCTGCCTGAGTGATCGCGGTTTGATTGTCTGCTTCTTCATGGGCTGTTCCCGGGATTGCGGAGAACTGCGGCTCTACCTTGCTAACTTCATCCTTCAGGACAATTACTTCACCCTGCCAGGCTTCTCCGTCTGAACGTAATTCAATGAAGTGTTTTCCGCTTTCAATACCTTCATAATATCCCGATGGGACCAGATTCCCGAAGTTTTTTCCATCAATGAAAAGGGTTACATCCAGTCTATCGGTTTTGATAAAAAGATCTCCATGACCTGTTTCAAGGATGAGGGAAATTTTCTGAAAGGATTCCGAAACTGTAACGACCTCGGAAGCGGACAGATTGCCCGATTTTATTTCCAGGAATATTTTTCCGTAGGAAATGTTTTCCAGGAGTTCCGGGGTAGTTCCCCAGATAACGCCGTTAATAAAAATATCCGCATTTTTTGGCTCTGAAGCTATGAGAAGGGATCCCTTCTCCGATGATACTGTAGCCGAAAAAGCTGTTGTTACACCGGCCAGCAGTTGTGCCAGTGAACCGGCGCCGTCTGAAATAGCATCAATCCCCTCTACCTCGATCATTTCCGCTCTGAGGTTTTTTCCCGACGTGACGTCTATAATTCTTGCCACCATGACAATTTTGTTGCCCAGGGCGGATACATCGCCCAGGATAATCTGTTCGGCAGCCAGCAGTTTTCCTATTTCAATGGCACATGTCTCATCCGTACAACCGGAGAGGGAGAACTCCTGGGCGGTCAGGATGTCCTCAATTTTCGTCTGTTCGATGATATCGAAAACCTTCGTCTTAACCAGGGCGGCTTCGAAAACCTTTGTGATAATATTTGTCTCCGCCTTTGACAGATTCTCGGAGTCAAAGGATATAACGGCGAGGCGCTGCTTCTGACTTTCCGCAAAGAGGAATGACGTTATAAGGAGTAAACACAGTAGATAAATTGTTTTTTTCATCGTAATACTCCGCATAAAAAATTTACACCGAGAATATCATTATTTAAATCTCTAAGCAAGAAATTATATTCACTTTTTTCTTCGTTGGCTCAGGGATATCACCGGCTTGAACTTTCTATTACCCGCGGTATAGTATCGATACCACCGATGGAAAAGACACCGGATAAAGCTCCCAATTGCCTTAAATGCGCCTATTTTTCCGTGTCCTGGGATCCGAAATTCCCTCGGCGCTGCGCGGTTTTCGGCATTAAATCGGTCAGAATGCCTTCGGAAGAGGTGTTTCTCGCCACGGGCCGGCACTGTCCGACTTTCAAGAAAAACGAACGGCTTAAGGATTATAAATGAGCAAACTAACCGGCCTGGTGACCATGTACCGCGGCCTGCCCAGAAGCATCTATGTTCTCTTTTTCGCACGGATCATCAACAGCTTAGGGAGCTTTGTCTTTCCGTTTCTTACCATGTTTCTCACCGACCGCCTGGGGCTGTCAGAAAGCAGGGCAGGTCTTTATATCATGCTTTCCGGGGTGAGCTATATTCCCGGTTCGATCATCGGAGGAAAGCTGGCGGACCATCTGGGAAGGAAAAAGGTGTTGATCATCTCCCAGTTTCTCGGCGCCCTGTGTTTCGTTCCCTGCGCCTTTTTGGGAGATTCCATCTATATACCTTTCTTTATCATTGCCGCCGATTTTTTTTACGGTGCCGTGCATCCCGCCATTCAGGCTATCGCCACCGACCTATCGGTGCCGGAGAACCGGAAAGAGGTGTTCTCTCTTCTCTACCTGGGGTTGAACCTCGGTTTCGCCTTGGGGCCGCTCATTGCCGGATTTCTCTATACCCATTACATCCGATGGATATTCCTCGGTGATACTCTTACCACATGGCTCTCCCTGATTCTGATTCTTCTGTTCGTAGATGAGTCCCGGCCCACGGAACAGGAGATCTTAAAACGGGTCGATGACGGCACCGGAGAGGCGGCGGAAACGGGCGGATTCCTTCGGGCTTTAGCTACCCGGCCCTTTCTTCTTTCCTTTGTTTTTATCATCATGATCCTCAATTTCGTCTACGCCCAGATGAGTTTTACCCTACCGCTCTTCACCATCGATCTTTTTTCTGATCGTGGACCGGTCCTCTATGGAAGTTTGATGAGTTTCAACGCAGTTGTCGTTATTCTCGGCACCTCACCCATCATTGCCTCCACACGAAGAATGACCGCCGCCCAGGCAGTTATAACCGCCGGAGTCCTCTATGCCCTGGGATTCGGCATGCTGTATCTGGTAAGCACCCCCTTTCCCATGTTCCTTTCGGCTTTTATCTGGACCATCGGGGAAATTCTGGCTGCCACCAATACCAATGTGTATATTGCCAATCACACCCCTATCTCGCATCGTGGCAGGTTCAACGCCCTTTTCCCCATCATTATGGGGATCGGTCATTCCATGTCCCCCGCTTTGATGGGACCGGTGGTGGAGACCCTGGGCTCCAGAATGATATGGCCGATAATGTTCTTTTTGGCGGCCTTCGGTACGGCGGCGCTGATTGTCATGAATATTTTGGAAAGGAAGAAAAAGAGAGCCCATGGACAGAGACCGGTTGTATGAGATCGTCGATTTTATCCTCAACCAGGCCGACAGCAGCGAACTGGAAGCTGTGCGCCTGGCGTTAGAGCGGCGGCTGGGAAAGAAGGTCGACCGGGGCCGCCTGGGGATCGATCCCCGGGGCATGGCTGAAGAGGCGGCGAAAACCATGGCGGACCAGCTTACCTGGTCTTCCGAGTATGTCCGGACCATGGTTCGTGATTTCGCCGCCGATATTATCCGCCGGCATGCTCCGGAGGTGAAAGGCGCGGATATGGAAACCCTGCTGGATACCTGGCTGGAGACGAAAGAGGAAACGGACCTGAAGCTGCCGGCGGACCTGTTGAAGACCATGGTCCGGCAGTTTATAGCCTATGCCACCGGGGTCATGAGCGCTTCGGAGCAGATAGCGTTACGGGAGGAAATTCCCAACTGGAGCGAAGTGTATTGGAAAAAATTTCCCGAGAATATTCGAAGGATCACTTCTCTCTTTCTTACCGGAAAGCTGGAGGAAGAACGGTTCCTGGGATACCTGGACAGCCTTCTTCAAGCTGAAGGATGACCTGTCGGCTTCGGTGGTCAATTCAACCGGTTACAGGAACTCTTTCAGATATCTCCCCGTATGACTGCGCTCACAGCGGATCAGATCTTCCGGCACCCCTTCAAAAAGAACTTCTCCTCCTTTACTCCCCCCTTCAGGCCCCAGGTCGATGATCCAGTCGGCCTGCTTGATCACATCCGGGTTGTGTTCGATAACGATGACCGTGTTGTCCTGGGCCACCAGACGCAGGAGAATCGACATCAGTTTGTCGATATCCGCCATGTGTAGCCCGGTGGTGGGTTCGTCCAGCACATAGAGGTTCCCCTTCTTGTGGAGTTCCGACGCCAGTTTTATCCGCTGGCATTCACCTCCCGACAGAGTGCTCAAGGGCTGACCCAGTTGGAGATAATCCAGCCCCACATCACAGAGAACGGTGAGTTTTCGTTGTATTTCCCGGTTGGTGAAAAAACTCGCCAGCTCATGTATTGTGGTGGAAAGGATGTCATAGATGTTCTTTCCCCGGTACCTGAGGGCCAGGACCTCTTCCGTGTACCGCTTGCCGCCGCATTCATCGCAGACCACCTTTACATCGTCCATGAAGTTCATCTCGTAGCTGATGGTGCCGAGGCCCTTGCACTTCGGACAGGCTCCCTTGGAATTGAAGCTAAACAGCGATGGTCCGGCTCCGGTGGCCGAGGCGAGTTCCTTTCGCACCAGGTCGAAAACCCCGACATAGGTCGCCGGAATCGACCTGGAGGAGGTTCCTACGGGGGACTGATCGATAACAACGGCATCTTTCTGTTCCCGCAGAAACACCCCGTGGACCAGGCTGCTTTTTCCCGAACCGGCAACGCCGGTGACGCAGGTCAGTACTCCCTTGGGAAACCGGACGGATATATCTTTCAGGTTGTGAAGCGAAGCGTTGTCGACCTGGTAACAGCCGGTTCCTTTTTTTCGCCGAGCCGGGGGTTTTTCTTTTCTGTTCAGATACTCCGCCGTCGGTCCCCGGGAGTTCTTTAAGCCTTCCAGGTCTCCCGAGTACACGACCTGCCCTCCGCCGTTGCCGGCCTTCGGCCCGATGTCAATGATATGCTCGGCCATGTTGATAATCGCCGGATCGTGTTCGACAACGATGACGCTGTTCCCCTTTTCTTTCAGCCGGGTGAGGATCTCCGCCAGTTTATCCAGATCCCGGGGATGAAGGCCGATGGATGGCTCATCCAGGATGTACATGATATCCACCAGGTCGCAGTCCAACTGCCGGGCCATCTTTACCCGCTGACTCTCTCCGCCGGAGAGGGTAGCCACCGGGCGGTTTAAGGAAAGATAGCCCACCCCTATGTCGATCAAGTGAGAGAGAATCTCCCGCATTTTTCTCACCAAGGGTAATGCAACCTCTCCCCGGACCGACTTCAGGAAGGCCTCCAGGTCTGTCAGTTCCATTTCCACCAGCTCAGGCAAGGTTCTGCCGTTGAGCTTCACGCTTCTCGCTTTTTCGTTGATTCTCGATCCGCCGCAGGATTCACAGTCCCGGTAGATGAAATACTTTCCGTAGGCGTCCTTTCTCTCTTTGGATAATTCGTCTTTGGCTTTATTCACGTATATCCGCTCTAGTTTCCGGACAAGGCCTTCGAAGTTCTTGGTGTATGTGCCGGCGCCGTGGTCTTTTTCCACCGGAATCGCCTTGGCGTAAAGAAGGTCGTGCAGTTCTCGCTCTGAGAAGTCTTTGATCTTCTTATCAACGTCGAAGAGTTTGATGGCCACCATTTCCCGCCAGTTCCACCCGCCGATCTTGTGATCCGGGTGGTTGATAGCCCCTTCCCGGAGGGTCTTGTCCCTGTCCAGCAGGAGGTCTACATTAATGCGGATCTGCTTTCCCAGGCCCTTGCAGTCCGGGCACATCCCCGCAGGGTGATTGAAGCCGAACAGAAAAGAGGGGCCGATGAAAGGTTCTCCGCACCGGGAGAACAATAGACGCAGATAAGTTGATAATTCGGTGGCCGTTCCCACGGTGCTACGCAGGGTGGTCCCCATTCGCTTTTGATCGATGATGATGGATGTGGAGAGATTTTTTATCTCATCCACCGGGGGTTTCGACAGCTTCGGCATCCGGGATCGGGCAAAGGAAGAGAAGGTTTCGATTAACTGTCGTTGCGATTCGGTATACACCGTGTCGAAGATCAGGGACGATTTTCCCGAACCGGAAACGCCGGTACACACCACCAGCTTGTTCTTCGGAATTTCCAGGGATATCCCTTTCAGGTTGTGGGTTCTCGCGTTTCGTACGATGACGGAATCGTGATTCATGGTTAAACCTCGTTCTGCTTTTGTATCTATCCGTGGCCGCGGTTTTTATCAGGTATGGGTTCGTTTAAATTTCCTGATGAAAGACTCGAGCCAGGTTTTTTCACCCTCTAACAGGTATAGGCGTCTGGTGGCCAGCTGGATGTTTCCCGGGGGACACTTGCCGTGGATAAGGAAGGTCTCCAAATCCCGGTAACAGCTAATCATCTTTTCCAGGGATTCGCCGTACCGTCTCAGGTGCTTGAGGGCTTCCTTTTTTTCCAGGAGGTGCAGGTTCGCCAGGCCGATATCCACGGGGTGAACCGCCGGTTGCCAGGCGGAGAGGAGTTCCGTGAGTTTCAGGGAAAAGATTTTTTTCCCTTCTTCGGTAATGGCATAGACCTTTCGCGCCACATTGTTTTTTGACAGGTCGATTTCACTTTGCAGTAAGGCTCGCTCTTCCAGTTTATTGAGGAGTTTATACACTGAAGACAGGGATATCTCCGTCCAGTAGCGCATATCCCGCTCCCGGATGTCGTTTTCGATCTCCCAGGCATGTTTCGGTTTTTCGGTAAGGAGCCCCAGCAGGGCCGCTTCTTTATTCGATATTGTATCCATAGGATATTGTAATGATACAATATCTTTAGGAATTACACAAGCCCCATATCATCACTTTTTAATTCTGTGCGGATTCCTTCGGCGGTATGATACCCGGGAACTTTCTGTTGGTATCGAGGAGACTCTCTATGGACGAAGCCGTATCTCCGACCCCGCAGGATCGGAATCGGACGGGTCAGCGAACCAGGAAGTAGATACCGAAACCGCCGACCGCCAGGCCGAAAATGATGAAGAATATTCTAGAACCGGTTTCTCCGAGGATTTTAACGAAGCCCTGGATTTTTCCCATGTTCCAGATGGCCGCGGGTTTCTTCGTTATAGCGAGGTACAGCACGAATACCATGTAGAGTACCATAACGATCCCGAGAATGATCATGCCCATATTGTCCTCCTCATTTTTTCTTTCTTTGAATTCAGTATAACCATTATGACAAACCCCTGACGATTCTTTTTTTCAGCAGGAGAAAGTAGGTTGCCGTCAATCCGAGGATTACGGCGGATTTCCAGGCGAGGGTTCCCCAGGCCGCGGTGTCGGTGAAAACCTCTTCCATAATATCGAAGATCCAGTAGAGGGGTGACCACCAGACCACCCATTGCCACCGGTCCGGCAGCAGCGTCCCGCCGAGGAGGGAAAGCATGCTGACCGTGGCGAGCATCTTCGCCAGACCGATGGCTTCGTTTTCGTTGGAAGCGATGGCACCTACCAGCAGTCCGAAAAGCAAGGACAAGGAATAGGAGATTATGGCCACGGTGTAGGTCATGAGAACATTCACGTGGAGAAGCTTCAAAAGGAGGAGTCCGATGATTGTATAGAAGAGGATAACCATGAAAGGATAGATGCTTTTGCCGATAAAGTAATCCGCTTTACTTACCGGTGATACCCGGATGGCCCGGTCGGTACCGTCTTCCTTATCGTTCACGATCCCCATGCCTATAATGAATCCGCTGGCGATGACCAGGAACACCAGGAAGATAGCCCCCCCTGTGGTAGCCACCGGGGAAGTCTTCGTCCGGTTGGAAAGTTCCACCGGAACGCCGTATTCGAAGCGGGTTATCCTTCCTGTTCCAGGCCGGATTTTTCCCAGGGTGTACTGCCGCACCACCCGGGCACCCACGGAAAATGCCCTGTTGCTTTCCAGGCTCCTTTCCAGGACGGAGACATACTGCCCCGTCGTCGGATCCCGGTAGAGCCCCTCGGTACTGCCCGCACCCCGGAGTTTCTGTTCCAGGGACTCAACATTTTCATAGGTGCTGACGTGGGCAAAACTCTCCAGCTCTTCTACCAGACCGGCCTCCACGGCATTGGGACCGGAAGTGACCACGGCGATGTTCGCCGAGGTGCTTTCCACGCTGGGCAGAAAACCCCGGAGGATCAGGAGCGCCAATATTGGCACGATGATAATATAGCCCCCCATGAAACTTTTCATGCTCATTTTCATGTCTATCAGGAACATCTGAAATACCTGTCTCATGTCAGACCTCCCTTGTGATAAGGCGCGTAAACAGCCGGTTTGACAGGAACAGCAGGACAACATCCAGGCCTGCCAGAATACCGGCGCTCTGCCAGATGATGGTGCCGTTACCGTCCGGGAACATGGCGGCGTCCAGGCCGAAGAGGGTGTGATAAGAAGGAATCGCCTTCAGCCAGGCTGGTGAAAAGGCCGGCGCGAAGAGCGAGACCGCCGGCAAGGACAGGACAATCATCAGCAGCAGGACCCAGAGAATCGAAGACATGGGGCTGTCGAAGATCGAACCGAGGATAACCCCCAGGGAGGAGCCGAAGATGATGGTAAGGAGAATGATCAATAACGCCTGAAGGTATCCGTCGATGCCCATAATCGGAAGATACATAATCGAGAAGGTTACGCATCCCAGGGCCAGCAGTAAAAGATGTTTGCTGGCGAGAAACTGGCGTAAAGAAGCCGGGGTAACCCGGTAGGCTCTGACGGTACCTTCGATTCGTTCCTGGCCGATAAGGGAAATCATGATAAACAATCCGATAATGCCCACCATCAGCATAACAACCGCCGGGAGCAACCGCTGGTTGAAGGGTATCTCGTCTCGTAATCCCCATTGCAGGGCGGTCACCCTGACCGAGTTTAAGACCTCCGGCGGGTAGTGGTTGTAGGGCGGGGTGACCAGCGAGAACAGGTCTTCCATTTCCATATCCACAAAAGTAATCATGGCCTCCGTCGTGTAAGGCTGGGTGAGGAATTCAACCTTGTAGGTACCGTCATCGGGACCGGTAACGATCAGTCCCAGGGCAGCCTTGTCCTCGCGCATCCCCTCGATGAGAGCTTCACGGCTGTCCACGAAAAACTCACCGTTTTCCTCTTCCATTTTCTCAAGACCGATGGTCCGTTGAATGAATCCCTCCAGTACCCCCGTATCATCATGGATGTATA
>JAFGDJ010000080.1 GCA_016932135.1 Spirochaetales bacterium
CTTCCCGAGATTGCCTTTGATATTCTCGGGCATCTTCCGGAGAAGACCGCTCTTGTCTATGATACGGTGATCAAAGATATTGTTTCCTTGTCCGTTCTGGATGCAGCGCCGGATATGCATTACGCAGAGATTCCCCTGACCGGTAAAGGAGCGCTGCTCGATTCGACGGAAGCCTTGGGAGATGAGACGGCTGAAAGAATCAGGAGCACGGGTGCCGAACTGGTCGTCGGCGCGGGTTCCGGGGTTATCGCAGATCTTACTAAATGGGCTGCCACCAGGGCGGCCGTACCGTTTATTCTGTACGGAACGGCCGCTTCGATGAACGCCCATGCTTCCATCACAGCGAGCATGGGCCGCCAGGGGATAAAAACCAGCGCTCTGCTCGATCCTCCCTCGGCGGTTTTAATGGATACTGATATCATAGCCTTGTCTCCAAGACAGATGTGGCTCTCCGGTCTGGGTGATCTTACCGCGCGCGAAATCTGCAATGCCGACTGGATGTTGTCGCATCTTATAAGAGGGAAAAGTTTCTGCCCTGTACCGTACAGGCTTACAGCCGGGAACGCGGAACGATGTATGGCTGCAGCGGCGGAAATCGGTGCTCGCAGTCCCGGCGCCTCTGCAATCCTCGCCGAGGCGTGTCTCGTTTCAGCCGTTTCTATGACCATGATGGGGGGAGAGACATCACCTTCCTCCGGCGCCGAACATGTCTTCTCTCATTATTGGGATCTGCAGGTTGAACGGGAAAAGGCGGTAAAAAATCTTCACGGTATTCAGGTGGGAATAGGGACGATTCTCTCCTTCGCTTTATGGGACTACATGAAACAAATCAATGTCTCTCGGATAGATCCGGAAAGGCTGCTCGACCGACGTCCCTCGTTGGATTCTTTAATCAGTGAAAACAAAGAGCTGTTCGGACAACGCTCTGTCCTGTTCAATGAAGCCGTTAGGACGAAATGGATCCCGGATCAAGATTTTGTGCATTATATCACCGGTATTATCGAACGCTGGCCCGATATCTTACAGGATACCGGTCGTTTTATGGGTAACGGCAAGCGGACGAGACAAGCCCTCACCGATGCCGGGTTCATTCTCACCCTCGAGGCGATACACCGTAGCCGGCGGCAAGCCCTGGAAGCGATCTTGTATGGATGGCGATACCGTCCCCGCTACACGATGATTGACTTGGCATGGGAATTGGGGGTTCTGCCCGAAGCGGCGGAAGAGATACTGCAGAGGTCGGGGCTTGTATGAACCATGACTGTGTTATCGGAGTTGATTGTGGTACCAGCGCCGTAAAAGCGGCGGTGTGGAAATCGGACGGACAAGCGGCAGCCTCAGGCCGTGTGTCCCTGGAGATTGAAAACCCTCGCCCGTCTTTTTACGAGCAGGATCCAGAGGATTGGGTGGAAGGATTCTACGGTGCCGTACGTCAGGCGGTTGATACGGCAGGAAAAAAGGCACATATCCATGCAATCTCTGTTTCCCACCAGCGTGAAACCTTTGTCCCGGTAAAGGGCCGACCTCTGCGGAAGGCAATCCTCTGGATGGACCGAAGGGCAGACCCAATGGTTTATTCTCTCCGCAGCAGAATAGGACAGGAAAGGTTCAGAGCGATTACCGGGAAGACCTTGTCGGGAAATCTATCCCTGGTCAAGCTGGCATGGCTTCGTGAGGAAGAGCGGGATGTCTTTACATCCGCAGCTTTCTTTTGTGACGTTCAATCCTACATTCTGAAGGTCCTTACCGGAAATCTGGTAACCGGAACTGGGAGCGCCGACCCCATGGGACTGTTTGACATGCCGTTGCACCGTTGGTCGGAAGAGGTATTGTCGATGATCGATCTGGATGAAAAAAAGCTCCCCCCTGTCTTGGAACCTGGTTCCGTCGCCGGATACCTGCGTGAAGGTCCCGCGAGGAAGTGCGGGCTGGAAAAAGGGATTCCTGTCGTCATTGGACTGGGCGACGGTCAGTCCGCCGGTATGGGGTGCGGTATAACGGGGGGCGGGGAATCGTACCTGAGCCTCGGTACATCGGTTGTTTCCGGAACTATCGGTGAAAACTTTATTGCGGAGCCGGAATTCCGTACATCCTTCGGCGGGATTCAGGGAAGTTACTTTTTTGAAACGGTCATCCTAGGCGGCGCACATACACTCACTTGGTTTTTCGAAAAGCTCAATCCGGGGGCAAAAGAGGCTTTTCTGAGGAAAAAAGCAGACACCCTGGAGCCGGGTTCGGGAGGATTATTGATGGTCCCCTATTTGAACGGAGCGATGAACCCGTACTGGGACCAGGAGGCGAGGGGAATCATCATCGGTCTGTCCTTAAACCATGGCCCTGAACATATCTACCGTTCGATCTTGGAAGGAATAGCCTTTGAACAGCGGCTGCACACCGACGGATTGGATCGGGCCTTAAAAAGCCATGGAGCACCCACGGTAAGTTCCTATGTTGTTTCCGGCGGCGGGTCTTTCAATGATCTCTGGCTTCAGATCATTGCCGATGTTACGGGCCGGAGGGTGTGTCGTACCCTGGGAAACGAGGCGGGAGCTCTGGGAGCCGGCATCCTGGCGGCGACAGCCGCCGGATTCTATCCCGATGTCCGCAGCGCGGCGGCATCCATGGTACGGCGGGATTCGAAAAGTATTGAACCGATACGGGAAGCCCAAGACGTCTACGATTCCTTATACCGTGAAAGGTATACTAAGTTGTATCCTGCGGTTTCAGGAATCTAAGAACGCCGGGGTCTGGAGGGGGGCTATACGACGAGTTCATGGAAACGTAACGACTGAGGTATCAAATATCTAGTTTTATAAGCTCTGGGCTCTTGTGGGCGAACATGGAGGCAAATCTCTTATACCCGTTTTTTAGAGTTCCCTGCTTTGAAAAGAGACAACGCCCTAACAAAGCAACATGGAAGAAAGAAAAGCTTGATACATACCATCCTCCTTGCAGTTCCTCCCGAAAGATGGCATGATACCGGGAAAAGCGGAAAGAATTTTCGGAGGTACAGTTTGAGTGCAAAGATTATCCGGGGAACGGAAATCAGGGAAGAAATCCTCGAAGAACTGGCCCGGGAAGTGGAAAATTTAAAAAAACGACACGGCCGTCCCCCCGGTTTGGTGACGATTTTAATCGGCGAAAATCCCGCTTCGGTGTCCTATGTGAAAAATAAAATCAGAACGGCGAAACGCCTGGGCTTTAAAGAGGTGCAGGAGAATCTTACCACGACGGTGGCTGAAAAAGACCTCCTCGACATGATAAGGCGGTATAACGAAGACGACACCATCGACGGCATCCTGGTCCAGCTGCCCCTGCCGGGTCACATCGATGAAAACCGGGTTCTTATGGCTATCGATCCGGACAAAGACGTGGACGGGTTCCACCCGGTCAATGTGGGGCGCCTGGTGATCGGCGGCGATGCCGTAAAGTTTCCCCCCTGTACTCCGGCGGGAATCGTGGAAATGATCATCCGGGCCGGCGTGGAAACCCGGGGCGCGGAGGTTGTCGTCATTGGGCGCTCGAATATCGTCGGTAAGCCCGTGGCCTGCATGATGATGCAGAAGGGCCGGGGGGGCAACGCCACGGTAACGGTGGTCCACACGGGAACAAAGGATTTGGCTTCCCATTGCCTGCGGGCGGATATCCTTATCGTGGCCGCTGGAGTACCGGACCTCATCAAAGCGGAGTGGATCAAACCGGGGGCCTGTGTGATCGACGTGGGGGTGAACCGCGTCGGCCTTATGACAGACCCAAAGACGGGGGAGGAAAAGGCCCTTCTCCGGGGAGACGTGGACTTCGAAGCGGCTTCTCATGTGGCGGGCTTTCTTACTCCGGTCCCCGGCGGTGTGGGACCCATGACCATCACCATGCTGATGAAGAACACCCTAGCCTCCATGAAATACCGGACAGAACCTAGAAAATAAGAGGATGCATATGAGGAAATTTACTGAAATTTCGCCGGAAAAGATCAAGGACAACTTGTTCAAACTGATCGACAAAGACTGGATGCTCGTTACGGCGGGGACAAAACAGCAGTGTAACATGATGACCGCCAGCTGGGGAGGGGTGGGTATTCTCTGGAATCTTCCCGTGGCCTTTGTTTTTATCCGTCCCCAGCGTTACACCGACACCTTCATTCAACGGCATGATCTTTTCAGTCTTTGTTTTTTCAATGAAACC
>JAFGDJ010000081.1 GCA_016932135.1 Spirochaetales bacterium
CGCCAAAAATCCCCCTGCGAATCATACGCCTCGGCCACGTACTCTTCAAAGCTCCGACTGCCGCCGTCTAAACCCATAAGGGCCAAAATATCCTTTACCAGGGTCTCATCGGATAGGAGAAAGTCCAACCCGTATTCCCCGGCCAATTCCATGGCGATACTGCTGTGGGCAAGCACCGCCCTGAGGGTTTCTATGGTGTTGTCCCCTGTCATGGCCCCATCCCGGTGGGCTTCGTGCTGCAGAACGGTGACGGCTTTAAACAGGTCTTCCTTGTTCGATATGTCCTTGTATGATGAGGCCAGGTGGATGTTTCTTCCGCCGGCCGTCGTCTTAACGGTTTGGGCTTCGCCGTCCTTTCCGTCATAGGCGATACTGTCTTTTCCGGTAAGGATTCTCCAGATGGTGTCTTCTAAAGCCTGGTCGCCGTAGGCGTAGCCGTATTTCAGGAGATTACCGTTTCCATTTTCTTTCGTGTAATTCCTTATGGCCATATCGGCGACGAATCCTTTACCCAGGTCGTATAAGTTTCCACCGAGATTGATGCCCTCAGTCGATATTCTACCCCTCACCCCGCTGCTTGTAAAGTTTAAGGCAAACAAGCCTGTTCCTGCCAGGCTGTCGGCTGCTTTTCCCCATCCGCCCATGAATTGATCGTTGTAGGCATCGGTACCCTTGACCGCCGCCAATCGAGTTATATCCAGCAGGGCTCCGAGGTTGGCGATATTCAGCGACACACCGCCCATGTCGTCAAAGGCTGCGGTAAGGCTTGTTCCTAGATCGCTGAAACCGTCATCGGCGAATTGGAATCCGGCGTATACCGCGTATTCCGCCGCTTTTCCGGCCACTTCGCCTCCTAGATCCGCCAGGGAACCGTAGAAGCCTTCGTTAAGGCCGTCCATGGCCCCGGTAATCGTACCGGAGGTGTAGGTCGAGAACAAGCTCCCCGCGTACCCCGATAAGGCCGCTTCTCCTACCAGGCTGTCGGCGTAAGCCTGGCCGTCGAAGCCCCAGCCGCCGTCACTGCTATAGGTTAGCGAACCGATGACGCCGGTGGCCATGTTTGTTACGAACCGGTTACCCATGGCAGCCATGGCCGCCCCGAAGACGGACATCCCTTCGGTACTCACGCCCGGTATGAAGGAGTTCACGGCCGAGGCAGCGACAGTCTTGCCGAAGCTCACCAGGCCTTCGTCCCAGGTCATCAGGCCTTCATCCACATCAGCGGTAGTAAACACGGCGTCGTCTACCAGGCCGAGGAAGAAAGCCCCGGTGCCGCCGGTGGCGATGGTCAACGCGGTGGTGCTGAGTTCCGTAATATCCTGGATGGATGGGGCGTCTATCCAGGTCTCCCGGTCGTCCCAGAGTTTCTTCTTGTAATGAGGCGAGTTCACTTCCGCCCAGCCGTAGCCTTCCTTTATCTTGTTGAAGATGAACTGACCCATAATCTCGCCCATCTCTCCCAGGCCTTGAAACTCGATCTGTCCTTCGGCGTCCCAGGCCAGGGTCGTGTCCGCTTCATCGGAAAAACCCGGGGCATATCCCACATGTCGGCCGAAGAGTCCGGGGCTCATATTCACACCTCGATAGGTTTCCATCTGTTCCCCGTTTTCGTTAAGGCCGGACAGGACTTGCAGAAAATCGTAATCTTCGATGGACAGGCTGTCGCCTTCCCTGTCCGTCCGACTGCCGTCGTTCTTCAGAAGATCCTCCGGCAACAGGAAGCTTTCCGGATCCTCGGTATCACCGAAGATTTTCTCGGTGGTTTTCTCCATGGAAGCGATAGCTTTGTCCAGCAAGCCCTCTAAGCTCTCGCTGTTCATGCTTTCCATGCGCCCTTCATAAGCTTCCAGTTCATTACCAAAATCCACCTCTTCCGGGCGGTAGTACTGATAGCGCCGTACGGTTCCTGTTTCTTCAAGGTATTCGCTGATGGTCGCTCCCACCACCAGCTCTTTGGTGTACAGGTTGCCTTCCAGAATGTAGCCGTCGCCGGTCATGGTTTTATGCAGGCCGTGTTTCACACTTTCGTTGGCACTTTCTATCTGCAGATAAAACCGCTCCTCCGCTAATGAAAGGCTGTCGAGGAGTTTGCTGAACTCAAGCCGGGCAATGTGCTGCTCGAACTCTTCGTTTTTTAAGCTCTGAAAATCCTGTATGGCCTGCAGGGTGTCGGCGGTGGTAAACTCGTCCGGCCGCTTCGCGGTAAAGATCACCGTCTCCAACTTTCCGATCCCGCTGTTCAGGCTCCGGGCGTTCTCCAGCAGGGTTTCAAGGAGTTCGAGATCGATTACTTCCAAAAGGATCTCCTCCGGGTCCACGGCGTAGGCTTTAAAATCACCAATCAACACGTCTTCTCCCGCCGCGTCCAGGGCGCTCCGGGTCATCTCTCCGAAGTTCTTTAATACGTCCTCGTCTCCGTATCGGGTGCTTTGAATACTCACCGCCTCCATCCAGGCCTGTTTGTCGGAGAGGAAATCGAGATATTTGTCACCCCAGGCCGCCTTCTGCTTTTGATACGCCCTGTTCGTGTCTTCTAGCCAGGTCTCATATTTAGATCGCATCTTCCGGGTCCCGGAGGTCCACTCCATCTGGCCTTTGGCCATGATGGCGGACATCTGGTCTTCCCATTGTTTCCGCCGTTCCGACGTTTCAACGCGCAGCATGGTCAGTTCGAACAACCGCACTTCCCGATAGGCTTCCTGGCGGTAATCGATGATCCCTTTGGCGCTTCCTGTTCCCGCGAGCAAGGCTTCCTGATCGGCCAGGAGGTCCCGGCTGATGTCGGAGCCGAACTGGTCGTCTCCCATGATATCTTCGGCCATCCTTTGTTGCTGTTCATACAACCGTAACAGGTGTTCCCGGACGCTGAAAGCCGGGTCCGCGAAGGCGGCTTCCGCCGCCGCTTCGAACTCTTCCTGCTCTATTTCGCCTCGAATATATTCCAGGTATGAGAACCGGTAGGCTTCACAGGCTTCCTGTTGCTTTTTCGCGGCCCCGTTTTCCGCTGTCAGGCTGTCGTTCAGCTCTCTCGAAGCCTCCCACTTCGCCTCTACCGCTTCCTCTTCCAGGGCGCTGATAAGGGCCTGGCTGTTTGTCGCTTTTTCCTTTGCTGATTCGCTCATCCGTCCCTGATACAATCCTAAAAGTTCATCCAGGGCCGCTGATATGTTTTCCGAGTCTTCTTCGGTCCCTTCCTCAGAGAGGACTCCTGCATCTATTAGAAGACCTCCTATATTTTCATTTTCTTCGTTGAAAGCGCGTAAGACCGAATCCTTTAACCCTGCTATGCGCTCTTCATCAGTCAGGGTTTCTCCTTCTTCCGTTTCACCTTTCATATCCTTCAGTTTCGCGAGTTCAATTTCATAGATTTCCTGTTTCCGGATAATATTCCCCGTGTCGGTCTTGAAAGCTTCAAAGATAAGGCCTTTCGTGTTTTCTCTCTTCACCGCCTCTGCCTCTATTTTCCGGGCCGCTGCCTTCAGCATGTTTCCCTCACCGGCAAGGTCAGCGCCCTTTACCATGAAAAAACAGAAGATCGCCAGCAGAGGAATGGCGGCAATCCACCCGAAGGGTAAAATAGACGCGGCGGCTATAGCCATGGCGTAGTACACGGCAGCCATGGCAAACACGGGGATGGAAGCAAGGACTAACCGTCGGCCTTCTTCCTTTTTCCCGGCGGCCATGTATTTATTGGCCAGGACGAAGCTTTCCTTTTCTGCAAAAGAGGTAAAATCGGCTTCGCCGTCGCCGTTCTCCGTTTCAATGGACATACTGCCGCTTTTATCCAAAAGCTTGTAGAAGTCGAACATCCACTGCCCGTCGGCCAAGCCGGAGGCCCGGGTATTGTAAGCCTCTTCCCACCTGGCCAAGAGCAGAGCCTTCGCTCCTTCGCGATCCAGATTCTGTTCCTTCACCTGGTCAAGGTATTGGTTGAAAAATGCCCCTTCATCAAAATCGGAAAGCACGCTCTGTTCCAGGTAATCTTCCCACAAAAGGGCCATGCCCCACTTTGCCATCACCTCCTCCCGCTTGACGCTGTTGTTCACCTGAAGATTGTTTATCACCGACAACCACCGCACCAGGTCTTCTTCAAAGGCGCTCAGGCCTCTTTCCGAATCATCACCCGCCTCGAAATAGCCGACAGCTTCGTCGTCGGTCAGGTCACCGCTTCCCCAGTGTAAGCTCCAGGTTCCGTCGAAATTCCGGATAAGTCCAAGGCCAAGATCGGTAAGGCGTGAGGTATCAATATCGCCGCCGGCATTACGAACGGAGATCGGGCTGTAGCTCTCCCGTCTCGCGGTGTTCCAATCTTCCAGAGCCTTTCTTACTACTGTCTCCTGCCGAGCGATTGCCATGTTCAGTACCTGGTTCATCTTGTTCAGGGCCAGGGATTCACGGAAGGAGGTCATATAGGCGTCGAACAGGGACCGGTAGACCGGATCTTTTCCATAGATGCTGTAGTTTGTATCCACATTACCGTTTACAATGGTTACCAACGCGTCATAGGCCGCGGTAGCCCGCGTCAGCCGCTCTTGCACGTAGGAAAGACGTTCCGCGGGCTTCACGTTTTGGAGGGTTTCTATTATTTCTTCAGAAATGTCATCAAGCTCCTCATCGTCGTCAGCCTCATCTCCCGTATCGATGTATCCGGCCGTGGCGTAATCGTAGACTGCCCGGGTCAGAATATAGTCCTGCTTCGCATCTTCCAACTCTTCAAAGGCTTCCCGTGCCTGGGCATAGGTGTCGGCGTACTCCCTTTCCAACTGCCGGTAGCCCCTGTCTTCCCGGTCTATCAGGTCCTGCCATAAGGCCTGGTCTTCCGCGATATGGGCTTCCAGGGCCGCAATCTCATCCCTCAAGGGTCTCAAGGCTTCACTTATTTCATCTTCACCCGCATCGGCAAGTCTCTGGACGATCTCGCGGCGCCTTCCGAAAAGACCAAGAGACTCTTTCAAGCCCTCTATCCTGCTTAATATACCGTGGTACCCCTTACGCGCTTCGGCATACGCGGCTATTGTCGCTATGTCCGCTTCATATAAAAAGACTTTCCTTATATCTGAATAATCGAAGCTTTCAAGACAAGCCCATAGGGAGTCGTATTCCTCGCCGTTAATCCTAAAGTTTTCATCCGGATTAGTAGTAAGGTGTTCCATGAACAGGTTCAGCTCTTCATCACCGGTGGGTTCCGCATGTATGTCCGTATCATTCCACATTTCAAGGGCGCCAACGAAAAAGGCGGCCCGGTCGAGACAACTGTTTGCCGCGTCAAGAAGGAAATTTTCCTCTTCACTTCCGGCCTGGTAGAATGGGTGCGTATCGGGATAGCTCCTTACGGCCGCCTCATCTCCGGTATCACCGATGACCAGGTCCCTACCGTAGTCTTCATGCTGTACATCCACCCTTCCGTCGGGAATAAGACCGGTTTCGTCATCCTCCGACACCAGGTATTCCTCCGTCAGGAAGGTCCGCCAATGGTCATGTTCTTCCGTTTCCAAGGACTTCGACCAGTCCCCGGTTCGTACGATGTATTCCTTCAACGCGTATTGTTCTGAAAGTACGGCAGCTTTTTCAGGGTCGAAAAGGCGTGCCAGGATGATTTCACCGGCAGCATTCAGGAACACACTGTTTACGCTCTGCCCCCCCGTGGACACCACCGACCCGTCGGGTCCGCAGAGGATGTCCGAATAGCCTTTTGTTTTATTGCAAGCGATACTTTCCAAAATATCCGGTAAAGGCACATCATGCAAACCTCCGGCAATCATAAAAACCGGATCGCCCCACCGGCTCATGTCGCTCCCCAGAAAACGCTCGTAGGACGCCCGTATTTCAATCTGCCTGTCTTCGTCGCCGGGGTAACGGGCTTTCAGATACGCGCTTATATCCCCGTGCAGTAGCTGATTATAGCTTCGTACCGTTTCATGGATATCTAAGAAATTAAAAAGTTTGTCCTTCAGGCCTTCGATCTCAATGCCCTCGACGATTTCATGGATCTCCGACCCTTTAAGATGCTGCGTAAGGATCAGCTTCTTCATATAGTGTTCAACGGTTTCGGGTGTACCTTCAAGAATCCAGAGAAGTCGTGAACCCTTCTCAAGGGCCATATATTCGTCTGTTGTTCGTTCATCGTCGACGCTTATCCCGTTTTCAGCAAAAAACCCTTCCGTCACAGCCACTGCGTCGGAGGCGGTATATCCCCCCTCTTCCCGAAGAACCGCCTCCAGACCGAATTTCAGTATATTCGCATAGATATTCCCTTCGGGTTTTCGGCTTAAGGTAACCAGGTCGGCTGCCTGCGTTTGAAGCAGTTCGATATCGGTACCTGTAAGATTCGACAGGGCAGCGTTAAAATCGAGGGAATTCCACAAGCCCCCACGGTAGGTGCTTTTCCATTCCTCGGGAACGCTATTCCAGTCCACCGCTTCCGGTGTTTTAACGGCTTCGGCAAAAGCATAGTCGGCCTTTGCCGCTTCAAGAAGACCGGTTCTCCAGGTGTCTATTTCTTCCCGGCCTTCAAGGCCTGTGTCGAAGAGATATTCATCGAGCAGGCTTTCCCATTCCGTCACCATACCGGAAAAGCCGTCGGCCAGGGACGCCCGGTAGGCCAGGTCAAAACCGATAGTCTTTAAAAAACGTTCGGAAGCCGCCGAATACAACGGGTCATCATTTTCCAGTGATTCGATGATCTCCCATAATTTCCCCACTTCGCCGGCAGAACCTTCGGCCATCAGACGGCTGAACAAATTTTGCAGTTTCCCGTGCTCCTCTCGTAACGCCAGTATTTCATCGTTCAAACAATCCGGATCGGCAGTTACTCCTTCAGGCCAGGTCTGCGCGGCACGCACGGACATATAGGTCTTCAACTCTCCCAGAAAACCGGCAAGTTCCTCATACACGTACGACGGAAGACCGACGGCGATGTTATTAAGTCCGTCGTTTATATTCATCAACCAGGGAACAATATCCGCGGGTGCTGAAAAGGTGTTTTCATTCCAAATTGTTTCCGGGCGTTTCAGGCTGACTCTGTCGTTCTTTACCAGACCCGTTTCCAGAAGCCATGTAATAAGTGAAGCATAGGCCTGATCAGCGGCCATCTCTCGCAACACCGGGGCTTTATCCCGTTCTTCGCCCAGGACCGATACAAGGGATGAGCGCATCGCCGTGTCCGCTGACTCTTCCATGCGAAAATAGATCCCCAGGTTTTCTTCATCCGTCACCAGGGCACCGCTTCCGTTCAGATAGGCTTTAAGAAAATTGTGGGAATCCCTTTGTTCTTCTGGGATCCCCTTCGATATAAAAAAATCATCCAGGTAATGACTGTAGAGTAAGGCGTTTTCGATCTCCGGTATGTGTTCTTCAAGACTGCCAAAACCGGACAGATAATCGAGCAGGACCTGGAAAGCTCCGATAATCAGGGTTATAGTTTCCGCCGCTTCATCTGCGTCTCCTCCGGCGGCTTTCACCCGGTATTCCCATAAGCGCTGCATTCCCTGGTATGCTGTAAGGGTCTCGTTTCCGCCGCATACCAGGTCCGGGTCCCAAGTATACAGGGAGAAAGTCCCTTCTCCCCCTTCAGCTAAAAAATCATTATACCCTTCGAGGATCTGTTCATAGACCGCCATATCCCCTGTAACGGCAGAAAGAACTCCGGCCAGGGGAGTGCCGGTTTCTCCGTTCGTCACCAGGGCGTAGAGCTCTTTCGCCGTCTCCGCACCTTTCCGCGGGATATCCGGGAAATAGGCATCTACCCAGTCCTCGAAACGCTCACAGGTCAACAGCCGTATCCGGGCGAGCCTGAGCTCGTACTCCCGCTGCATGCCGATCTGAATATCCCGGACCAGTCTCTGCATCTGCCACAGGATCACTCCCGCCTCAGCCTCGTCGTCATGATAGAACCGGTCATAGAGTTCCAGCATCGCCTCATACCGGTAATCGCTCATCCTCAGGTGAAGGGTTTCCTTCAGGTAGCAGTCGTATTCGTGCTCGGCCTGTTCGCCCAGGAAGAACAGTCCCCGTTCGTTCGCCTCTTCCCGATCGGTCGTAAAGCCGGCACCGGCGGCATCGACCGCTTTTGTATGCAGGACGCTCAAGGACGCGGTATCGGGATTGAAGAAGGAAGAATCCAGATCCTGGTCTTCCTCTCCGCTCAGCAGATCCAGGACCCGGGACGAGACGAGGGATATTTCTTCCTCCAGGCCGTATGCCTTAACCGCCAGAAGATACTCTTCAAAGGAGCTTCCAAGTCCGTCGGTTTCCTCCTGGCCGTCCATCCCGTATGTAGCCAGGAGGTCCTTATAATACGTACGGTACTGTTCCGCCAGAAACTGCGGATTATTCACGCTCAGGTCAGCGAATACCAGGGCCAGTTCTTCCCGGGCTTCGGACAGTTCTTCCTGGGCTTCCGATATCTGCTGCTGGAGCGTTGCCATTTGCGCCGCCCGCTCTTCCAGTTCGAAGCCCAAGGTTTCCAGTTCTTCAATCAATCTCCGATATTCCTCCAATACCGCCTCATACCGGTCTTTCGTTTCAGTCAGCCTCGCCTCAGTTTCGGAAGCTTCTTCCTTGGTGGAACTATGGTCTACGGCGTAATCGTACACCGCCCGGGCGATTATCTTTTGCTTTTGCCAGTATTGCATGTAAGCCCGGGCTTTCAGAATCTCGACCTGATAGGGGTCCAGGTAGAGTTGTTCCCAGAGCGCATCGTTATAGAGAATTTCCCCGTCTAAAAGCCCGTCTCCTTCGGAAGTCTCACCGGTCGCCGTCAGAAGATCATTAAGGCTCCCATCATCTTGAAAAGCAGTTCTCAGAGATTCATCATTGAATACAACGATACCGTAGGTCGCCCCCAGGGTGTCCTGGGTGTCCCGGGCATAGAGCTGATAGACGGAGAAAACCTCTTCAACCCAATAAAAGGCTTCCATCAGGCCGGCGCTGGAATGGGTACCCTCCAGAACCTTCCCTATCTGTGAATACAGCTGTTCCAGTGTTTCGGAGAGCTTTATAAGCTTCGCAGCCTTCTCTTCATCGCCAAGGGTTTGGTAGGGTTCATAGGTATCCAGGATTGCTTCAACGTCGTCATACGAAGGAACCTCTTCCCAGAAATCCGAGCTTTCATCAGCGTTTTCTTTCAGCCGGTCAAAAACAAAAAGGAGGATCTCTTCCGACTCCGAAAAACCTAAATTACCGAGACACGCGGCAAGACTTGCACGCCTCATGTCCCATATATCGAAGGCTATTCCCGATGAATCGAAGGAACCCATCTCGCCGCCGTCGTACTGGTCCATCCAGTATTCCCAGGAAGTCCTGGCGGTCCGCAGCATGTTGACCGACTGAAGCAGCATCCCGATGAGATTGTCCATGCGGCATTGCAGGGAGGCCTTTTCGTTTTCCAGACTCTTATCCAGTTCAACGACAGCCTTTTCTATTGCCGTCTCCAGAGCCTCGCTTTCCTGCCCCCAGAGGGCGTTTCCCTCTTCCAAAGCCCGGCGATAGGAGTCCATCCATTCGCTTCGCTTCTCCTGCAAGGCTTTAAAGCTTTTGGCCCACGCTTCTTCCGCCTTTGCGATCTCCACACCGCTGGTCTGCTCCCACTGGATCCGCTCCATCAGAAGCTCTTCCTCCGCCTTGTCCCAGGCCAGAAGCCCAGATTCCAGCAACGAGCGGAAGGATTCCATCCATTTGTCCGTATCCGTCGCTTCCCCTTCTCCGGAAGGAACTGTCGCTTCAGCTTCCAACCCGGCCATAAGATTTTCCAGCCCCCCGTTCAGGGTCATCTGGGTCTGGGCGATTAATTGACTGGAAATATATTCTGCGGTCTGCCGCTCTGTTATCCTTTCCAGGGAGCGTTGATCGTAAAGCCGCAACTGTGCAAAACGACTTTGTTCCAGATAGTAAAGCCGGTACAACTCCTTTCGATAGTTTTCATCCCAGGATGAAAAAGTGGTTTCGTACGCCTGCACCAGGTGTTCTTTCACATCAGGATCGGACACGGAAGAAAGAAACTCGTCGCCCGATGTAACCATTTTTTGCTCCCATAATGAAAGCAGATCCTTTATCGCAGCGACAACCCCGTCAGACCAGAGTTCTTTTTCCCGCGTAAAATCGATGGAGGTTTTATAAACGACGTTTCCGCCGGTATCAAGGATAAGATCCCCATTTTCGTCCTTTTCGTAGAGATACTCTTCGTTTAACAAGGCGATATCCTCGCTTAATTCCGCGAGAGAAGGAGGTTCCATCTCCGCAAAAAAACCAGTGCTTAGCCAGACGGCAAACCGCGCCTTCAACAGGTCTTCCAGGGTTTCCTGCGCCTCCGCCTTATACTCGGAAAGATTAAAACCTTCTCCCATGAGGAGAAGAGCTTCCCTTTCCCAGGATGCCAGGGCGCTTTGCAATCCATAGCGGGCGTAGCGTATCCATTGGTCTTCCATATCCTGCCGGTCCGCCTTGTCCAGATAAAATTCCAAAGGAGCGGTATCCAGGGAGTCGAGAAGCATATCAGGGTCGGGGGATTGGGCGGGGAGTTGCCCGCCCAGGAAAAGGGAAAAAAGAACGATAACAAACCGGCGCAAGGGCTGCATACAGTACCTCCTGATAAGGTACTACGCCTGTTTTTCCGGCGCTGCTTCAAAAGGGAGGATTTTTTTAAAATTGAAACAAAAAAACCGCCGAGGGGAACCCTCCGGCGGCTTTCTTCATGATAATAAGTTCTCTAGCTTTTATTCTCCTAATTCAACTTTGATAGTGTAGCCGCGACCATCCGCCGTTATATCGAGGTCAAAACTTTCAGAAGCAAGAATGCTATTCATTTGATCTTCTGTCATAGTATAGGAAATTTCGCTTATTGTTCCGCCTTTCAGACTGAAATCAAATATAGAACTATCATTTGTTCCCGAAGCAATGGTTCCCGATAGACTGGCGTAATCGATATCGTCATCAGGATCATCGATTACGAAATCCGATAAAGTTAACACTTCGGTTTCAGCATTGTAGGTTATTCCTAAGGCTTCAGCGCTTTCCGGATCAAAAGCGTATGCTATCGAAGCGGTTAACCCGTAAGAAAAGGTTATGGCCCAGGCCAGAAGCACTTCTTCTTCCGTGTGAATGGGTGCGAACAACTCACAGGATGAAAAGGCCAGGGCCAGCAAGCTGATGATAAGAACTACCACGGTTAATTTTTTTTTCATACTATTCTCCTTGTTTTTTCTTTATTTGAACGTTTATAGTCAACAATATCTTAATATAACACCCATACCCTGTTACACACATAAAAAATATTTTCCTTTTCTGTATAGGAATCTCCTCTCTTATGAAGCACCGAAGCATATTCGCGCGTATCTCTTTTTTGAATGATCGACTGCAAGAGGTTTTCATGAAAAGAAGAATCATCCTTGTCCTTCTTCCCGTGACTTTCATCATGTCCGCGGGATTCTATTGGTTCCTCGGCCGGCCCGAGGAACCCGATAAAACGGAGCTCGATCTGTACTTCCGCGCTCTTAAAGCCTACGAAGAAGGGAACCTTTCCTCCGCCGTCTACCTGGCCGAAACCCTCTGTAACGGTAATGCGGGTTTTTTTCAGGCCCGGCTGCTTCTGGCCAGGGCATACTTCTTTAACGATCGATATCCTGAGGCGGAAGACCAGCTTCGCGCTGTTCTGAAGTCGGAACCGGCATGTACCGACGCTCACCTGTGGCTCCTTCGAACCCTCGTTCAGGAAGGCCGCCTGGAAGACGCCAAAAACTACGGGAAGGGCCTGCTTTCCCTCTCCTCGGAAGACCCCCGGATTCTCGGTTTGCTGGCCGGCATTGCCCGTACCCAGGGGGATATTCAGCGGGCCCTGGAGTATTACAAGAGGGCCCTTCTCTTCGAGGAAGAACTGGCGCTTCAGCGGATAGAACTGGCAAAGCTGTACATGCAGTTTTTTCATCCGGAAGAAGCCGCAGAGCACCTGAAAAGATCCCTGGTTCTCCTTTCACCGGAAAGCCCGCTCTATCCGACGGTTCTGGAACTATCTGAAAGGTGCGAAGAAATTCACGCGAAAGAGGTACCCCGATGAACAGTAAAACGCTGTCGCTCCTGATCCTCGTGAACCTGGCCTGGGTGCTCCTTTTTTCCTGTGCCACGGGAAAGGAATACCACACTACAGCGGTCTATAAAAATTCTCCCTTTCCTGCGACTCCGGTGTATCTTCGGGCGGTGCGCCTCGAGCCGCCTCACAATATGCACGACTACGAGATTCTGCTGCCCAAGGTAGTCACAGCCATGTTAACCACCCACGGCATAAGGGTAACCGCCGATGAAAAAGAAGCGACCCTCTCCCTGGAGGTATTGCTGCAACGCAAGGAGTATCAGAAGGGATATGAACAGTATGAGTCTCTCACCCTGAGCCTCACCATCTATGAAGGATCACAGCCGCTCTTTTTTTTATTCCACACCGAAGAACTGACCTCTTCCCTCGATTCGGTCCCCCTGCTCTGTTCCATCCTGGATAAAAACATCGCCCAGCTTTCCAAGATCCTTCTCACCCGAAACACCGGGGAAAAACAGAAGGGCTAGCCATGCTTCGGAACCCGGTTCTCCTGAGCATACTGTTACTATTCTCCCGGGTTCTTTCTCCGGGCCTGGAGGTGGACCTGGGAGAGGCGGAGAGCCTGGCCTTATCGTCCTCGGCGGACCTGCGGCACGGGAGGGAACAACTGCGCCTGGCAACCTTGAACAGGACACTGGATATCCGGGCTTTTCTTCCCCAGGTGGCCCTGCGCTACAGCGACAGGTATCACCGGGTTCTCCACGGTGAAGACAGTGAATCCTACAGCCTTGTTTTCGATATCCGACAGCCGCTCTTCGATGGCGGCAGATCGCATTCCGCCCGAAAGCTGTCGGCGGTGCAGCTGGAATTACAGGCCGCCTCGCTGGATGCGGCCATCGAAACGGTAAAGGACACTCTCTGGCGGTCATTTCATCAGCTTCTTTTAACAGGAGAAGAATTGCGGCTTCAAAGGGAATTGTACGACCTCTCTTCCGAAGAGCTGAAAATCACGCGGCTGAAACAGGAACTGGGTTCCATTACCGAGATCGATTATCTGGACGCGATGATGAACCTTCAAGGGCAGGAAATCGGGATCCTGGAAACCGAGAGCCGGAAGAAAACCCAGGAAACCGCTTTTCTTTTTCTCCTGGGCCTGGACAGCCGGTTGACGGAAGATGAAGAGCTGATCCTCCGGGGCGATATCGACAGGCAGTACCCCGGTCTTGCCTTGAGCCCGGAAGATCGGCGGATCTATGAAGAGACGGCCCTGGCCCGGAATCTGGATCTGCGAAAACAAAGCGCGGCCATACTCCAGGCGTATTCTCAGCGCCGCCTGACCCGAACCTCCTTTATACCCGCTGTTAATCTGGAAGTATCCGTATCCTTCAGCGGAGACAGGCTCCCGATGCAGGATACCGGGTACTCCGCCGGCATTTCCCTGGAGGTACCCTGGGACCCCTTCCCCTTATCCGGTTCATCGGAGCTCTCTGTCCAGGGTGAACACACCCGCTCAAACGGCCTTGCGGGAGAGACCTCGATTCTGCCGGATATCGCCTATATCGGTAACTACCGGACCGCCGAACTCCAGTTGAGCCGGGAACTGTCCGCTCTGGAAGAGATGAAAAAAGAGATCTCTCACAACCTGTCTGCCCTTCTGGAGACCCACCGGCAGAGGCGGCTGGCCCTGGATCTCCTGCGGCAGCGGCAGGAACTGCAAAAGCGTAAACTGCAGATCCTGGAGGCCAGGAATAACCTGGGAGAAGTGCCGGAACTCACACTGCTGGAAGCCCGGACGGACTACTACGAGGGGGAGATATCCTTGGGCGAATCGGTCCTGGATCTACTTCTATGCGAGCGGGAGTTGGAACAGCTCCTTGGGCTGGGAATCGGTGAACTAACTCACCTTGTTCCGAGGGTTTCAGAATGAACGAAAGGTCTCTGAAACCAGCCGTTTTTCTCCGGTATGCCCCCCTGCTCTTCTGGCCGATCCTGTTTTCAGGATGCCCTTCACCATCCCCGGAAACCGGGAAAGAAGAGACTCGAACTGTTGAGGTCTTCGAGGTTCAAACGGTAGAAGTCCAGGGAGAACTGGAAGGCTTCGGGAATCTTTCCTTCCGCAGTAAAGCGGATATTACCGCCGCCGTGGAAGGCACCATCATGAAACTATACCGCGATGAGGGGGACCGGGTCCTTCGGGGACAAACCCTGGCAGAACTGGGCAACCTTCAGCTTCTTATCCGCCGTGAACAGGCAGAAGCGTCCCTGGTCTCCGCGCGGGCAGCCCTGGAGCAGGCCGCGGCGGAATACAAAGAAGGAACCCTCTACCTGGAAAGCCGTCTTCTTTCCCTGGAAAAATCGGTTCTGCTGGTCGAGCAGAAGGGCAAAGAACTGGAACATCAACGCAGGGTTCTGGAAAACAAACGGGAGCTTTACGCCATCGGGGGTCTGCCGGAAGAGGAGATGAGTTCCCTGGAGCTTTCCTACAGTTCCTCGACCACTGAATTGGAAGCCCTTCAAAAAGATATCGCCATGCAGCGGATCGGCTTCAGGGATGAAGATATTCTCTCCTTCGGTTTGTCCATACCGGCGGACCCGGAAAGCAGGAAGAAGGTACTGCAGGATATAAACACCCGGACCCTGCTTTCACAGGTTCATGTGGCCGAAGCCGGAGTGCGTTCCGCGGCAACCGAACTGGATTCCGTGGAAGCCCTTATAAAGGAAATGCATCTGAAGGCCCCGATGGACGGCATTATCGGCGCTCGCTTTAAGGAACCGGGGGAACGGGTAAGCGCCGACACCAAGGTATTTACGATCTTCGATGCTTCCAACGTTGATTTCATAATCCCCGTTCCCGAGGAAATCGGTGTGTATCTTCTGCCCGGGCAATCCGTCGATGTCTCGATAGACGCCCTTCCGCAAGGTCGTTACAAAGCCGCCATACGGCAGATAAGCCCCCTGGTGGATTCCCAGAGTGGAAACATCACCGTAAAAGCAGCCCTGGAGAATACGGAGGATATGTTTCTCCCGGGAATGTTCGCCAGATTTCATCTAACCTATGGAATGCCCCGCTCAATTCTGATAATTCCTGTTGAAACCCTGGCTCAAAGGAACGGAGAAAACGCTCTTGTCTTTCAGGTGCTGAACAAACGGATATATCCCAAACAGATTACTATTTTTGAACATACGAACGGCATGGTGGAAGTTACCGGCGGTTTAGCCGGCGGCGAGACGATTGTCCTTCAGCCTTCACCCCTGCTGCAGGAAGGAGAGGAAGTGAATGTTCGGTAAAAAGCTTGTTTTTCCATGCTTTCTTTTCTTTGCTGCATTCGGTTGTTCTTTCCTAGACCTGCGGCCCCTTACAATTATCACCTGTCCCGGGGAAGCGGGAGAAATTATGGGAGAAGAGGCTATCCTCTCTCTGACCTTTTCCCTTCCGGTTGAACCGCGCAGCGCCGAAAGGATATTTCGACTTACCGGTCCTTCCGGCCTCCTGGAAGGGGACTTCTTTTGGGAAGGCCTGGTCATGAGCTTCACCCCCCTTTCATCCCTGCAGCCGGGATTCCGGTACACCCTCTCCTTTCAGGGCAGGGTATCAACATTGAACGGCACCTGCTACGACAAGGACCTTCTGATCCCTTTTTACTACCTTACCGACGCCGGACCTCCTTTATTGATACAAGTCTCTCCGGCGGAAGCGACGGTAGTGGACGTGGCTCAGCCGGTGGTTCTGACCTTCAGCAGGGGTATGCTTACCCGGTCGGTGGAGGATTCCTTCTCTTTACAGCCGGGAACAAAAACCGATTTCCAGTGGAACGCGGACAACACCGTCGTCACCATTACGCCGGCAGACCGGTGGGTAAACCTGCAGTACTACACCTGGGTCCTAACGTCGGAGGCGACAAATACTGAAGAGATCCCGATCCCCGGGGACTATACCGGTTCCTTTCTTGTCCAGGTTGACACAAGGCCACCCGCTCTCATCTCCTCCCATCCCGCCCACGACAAGGGAGACGGAAGCTTCGCTGTGTTGAAGCTCCTTACCCTGAATGACCTTTCCCGGGACGATCATATCGCTCTGGTTTTCTCAGAAGCGGTAGACTTTGAAAGCCTTACGACGTGTTTGAAACTCGAGCCATCCCTGGAGGGGTATCTTCTTTCCCTGCACCCTCGGGAGGCCCTGTATTATATCCTGGAGGATATCCCGCCGGAGCAGGACTATACCCTGATCTTGAGGAAAGGCCTGGAAGACTCTTCGGGCAACCCTACGACGGAGAATATAGAAGTGTCTTTCACTCCCGATATCCCGGCCCTGGATATCCTGGGGATTTCCATCGATCACGCCGCCGGGAACTATGATATCCTGCCTGAGAGTTTCAACGATCCGGACCCCCTTGTTATAAACGGCTTTCAGTACTATGGAACCAGTCCCGATTCCTTTTTCCACATCTCCATCCACCTGTCTCAAGGCTTTTCCCCGGGAGAGCCCGCAGCACGGCTGGCCTTCGCCGACTCAGTAACCCTTCTTCCCGTTTTTCCCCCGGGAACAACGGCTCCGGATGAATACATGACCTCCTGGATGAGCGATACGACGGTGCGGTTTCAATTCAGGGATGTTATTACCTGCACGCCCGCTCAGCCCGTCTATTACCGGTTACAGATTACCGGCGGAGATAAGGAGACCGCCAACCATGAAGGAGCCTATCTCCTCGAAACGGTGGAATGCTCGTTCCAAGGAGCTCTGGAATGAAAGCTCTGAGGATTGGAAGAACCGCCGCCGCGGTCCTGTTTCTCTGCCTGGACTTAAGCGGCTGTAAGGGCATCCTGGGCAGCAGGCCTCTGCAGGTGATTTCCTGGACCCCCAGCGAAGAGCGGGTTATAGACCCGGAATTCTGCGTTGTTTCGGTGACCTTCAGCGCGGAAACCGACAGGGTCCGGACGGAAGAAGCCTTCAGCATAGCAGCTGAGGGCGCGCAACCTCCAGGGAAAACACGCTGGGAAGAAACAACCCTGTTCTATGAACCCTACCATCCCCTGGAGGCGGGCATGAAGTATATCCTCAAGGTGACCACCGGTGCGGAAGACCTTGTCGGTAATTCCCTGAGGGAAGACTTTGTCCTGGTCTTTTACACCGGGGAAGAAGGATTCCGCCCGACGGTTATGGGCATCGACCCTCCCGACAGAGCGGATATAACCGACCTCTACCGAACAATCACCATTACCTTCGATACCCCCGTGGATGTCGATTCCTTTCTTTCTTCCTTCAGCCTGTCTCCTTCTGTTAAGGGGGTATGGACGTTTCAAAACGAAAACACCGTAGGCTTATTTACCCCTGCCGAACCCTATACGTGGCAGGAGAAATACACCCTCACCCTTTCCGAGGATCTCCGTTCTTCAAAAGGGTATCCTTTGGCGGAAACCTTCGAATCCCGGTTCCATATCGGCAGTGAAGATGAAGAGCCGTATGTCGTCAGAATTATATCCGAGGATTCCGGCATTGAGGTTATCCCTTCACCGCCGGACAGCCCGGAGGCAAAGGTCAATTCGGCATGGGAAAAAGACACGGGACTGAAAATCGCCTTCAGCGAAGAAGTTCACCGCGAGAGCGCCGAAACCTCCCTGGTTATTGAACCGGATATGCCATATCTAGTGGTTTGGGATGAATCTCTCGAACCTGCCGAAATGGTTATAACCTGGGAAGAATCCCTGGAATGGCACAACCTCTACCGGATAGAACTTTCAACGGCCTTAGAAGACCTGCAGGGAAACAGGATGGAAGAACCGGTGGTATGTTATCTCTACGTTGACGGTCCCTCCTCCAAGCCTCCGATTATTGAAAGGGTGGAATTCGTACCGGATGAGACAACCCCCGTTCTTTTCTTCGATTATGACAGTCCCGGGAACAATCTGTATTCCCATACTATCCTGGACACCTCCTCCGGTATGGATGTAAAGCAGGACCCCTTTTATCTGGATTACTATATCACCCTGGCAGAAGGAGCTGAGCTTCCTTTTTTTTCCTTCGTGGAGAACTTCTCCCTGATCCCCGAGAATTCCTGCGTATCCGTGCAGTACCTCGCCTTTCAGGTTTTCAACCCGGGAGACGACCTTATGGCGGCAGAACTTCCCAAGCCTGCGCCGGCAGGCGGCCAGGCTGTGGTCCGCCTTATCATTTCCCTGACCGATGACTGGGACACCGCGGATACTATTTCCTTCCGGGTGTACAGCGATCTCAAAGACAGCCTGGGGAACAACATGGAAGAGGACTGGCTCTGGGAGCTTTTCGATGAAGACAACTAAGCCACGAAGGCCGGGCGGGGGAATACCATTGCCCCTTCGCCGCCCCGTGGGGACCCTCATGATCGGCGCGGCCCTGGTTTTGGGAGGACTAGGGTCTCTTTCTACCATCGACATGGATTTTCTTCCCGATATTTCGGTTCCGAAGATTTCCGTTATCGCTCCGTACCAGGGGCTGCCGGCCGCTGAAATTCGGGAAATGATAACCCTGCCCCTGGAAGAATCTCTCTTATCGTTGAAAGGATTGAAAAACATGGAAAGTCTTTCTCGGGACGGTCTCGCCCTTTTAGAACTCAGCTTCCCATGGGGAACCGATCGGGCCCTTGCCGGCCTGCAAACCAGGGAAATTATCGATACCGCCTATCTTACCCTTCCCAGTGAAGCCGAAAAACCCCAGGTGCTTCCTGTGGATCCGGGAGATCTTCCCATCATCGTTCTTGCCGTGTATCCGAAGGCGGAGGACCTATCCCTGGCCAGGCGGCTTTCCGAAAGGGAAATCCGGATGAGGCTCCAGCAAATCGAAGGAGTCGGGTCTATACAGATCCGCGGCGGCCTGGAAGAAGAGATTCATCTAGAAGCGGACCCTTCACTGCTGGCGGGAAGAGGCCTGTCTATACCCACCCTGGCGGAAGAAATATCGGGAATGAATATGGATTACCCCGTGGGTACCGTAACCGAAGGTTCGGTGGAATACCTCGTTAAGGTAAAAGCTCGCGCAGAATCTTTACAGGAACTTGAGGACATCTATCTTCCGGGAACAACATGCCGTCTCAAAGACCTGGCCGCTCTTTCCCTGGGTACAAAAAAGCAGCAGTCCTTCTTTCTCGGCTGGAACAACGAAGATAACCCGCCGACACACGAGGGGGTAATGATCCTCATGCGACGCCAGGGCGGCTTTTCACCCAGGCTCATGGCCGAACATGTAAAAAAAGAACTGGCGAATATCCGGCGGAGTTATGCCGGGGACCTGGATATTCGCCTTATCCTGGACAGATCGGCCATATTAAACCGTTCTTTCAGGGACCTGGCAGTTTCCTTACTCCTCGGCGCGGGCATAGCATTCGTTGTCCTTCTTATATTCATCCGCAACCATCGTCAGGCACTCATCGTTCTCCTCTCCATGCCTTCGTCTCTTCTGTGGGCTCTTCTTTTTCTGAACCTTACCGGCAGAACTTTTAACCTCATGAGTCTCGGCGGGCTCGCTCTGGGGGTCGGTATGGTTGTGGACAATGCGATCGTAGTTACCGAGCGGCTCGGCCGGCTTTCCCTGAACGGAAAAAGCCAAAAGGAACGCGCAGGCCTTCTGGCACCTGAGATCTCCCGGATAGCTCCGTCCCTTATAGGTTCGACAGTTACTACCATAGTCGTCTTTACGCCCCTGCTTTTTCTTTCCGGCATGAACGGTTCATTATTTCTCGACCTGGCCCTGGGGGTTGTCTTCGCCCTAGTATCTTCATTGCTTATAGCTTTAACCGTTATCCCTGTCCTCTTTCTTTTATTAAAACCCCAGGGTGAGCAATTGAAAAGAAGGGATCTCTTTTTTTCTTTTTTCAGAAAACTTTCACGAAAAAGCCTGCGCAGACCTGCCCTTGTTTTCATCATCCTGTCAGTAATCGGTGTTGCCGGAATACTGTCCCTTGCCCGTCTTCCCATGGAAATACTCCCTCCCCTGAACGAGGGGAGATTATATTTCCGTATA
>JAFGDJ010000082.1 GCA_016932135.1 Spirochaetales bacterium
CCCCGCAGCCAGGCGGTGTATTGTAAAAAGTTCCGGGTGATGGGGGATTTCTTCAATCGCCGCTGAATGAAAGCCTCGAGGACGGATCTCGGCAGTTTTGCCGCCGGGGTTCTGAAGATAGCGGCGCCGATCTCCGGCACGTCGATAATGGGCGAGTCGGGAATCACCGCCGAAAGGCGTTTTTCGTGGACCGCCACCCGGGCCGCCACATAGCCGCCGAAGGAAAACCCCGCCAGGGCGATCCGGCTGTCGGTACCCGGGAGCCCCTGAAGAAAGTCCATGGCCCGGGCGAAGGGAACTTCGTAATCGGGGCGACGCACACAGTCGGGGTAAAGATGAACGGCTCCCCGGTGCCCGGGGTAATCGAAGGAGAAGAGGTTGTAACCCCGCTCCACCACCGCGGGACCCGCCGACATCATCATCTCTTCCAGGGAAGAGTCTGTTCCCCCCGCCAGGATCAGGGTCGGCCGCAAGATGCCGTCTTCCGCAGGGCGCCAGAAGTATCCCGGCAATAGGTATTTCTCGAAGGGCACCTCCACCTTTATCAGGGACGAGGGGAACAGCGGGGCGGCTTTTCCCATACAAGCTACACTTTTCCGCCAGAGCTCGTGGAACCTCGGATGGGTGGGCGTGCAGGCGTATTCGGCGCTGCGGTAGTAGTTCATGGCCCGGAGAAAGGAGTCCCGGGCGCTTTGCCGGTGCCCTCCGGAGAGGGATTCATCCCCCTGGGCTTCCACCCGGGCTGCCAGGTCTGCCCAGACCCGTATCCAGGATTCCGCGTCGGTTTCGTCGATATGCCGGGCCGCTTCCAGGCATTCCCCGGTTTCCGCGCAGCGGTTGTTCATGTACGCCAGGGTTCGTTTGAACAGCCAGTCGGTCTCATGATCCCTGAACAGTCCGAAGGTATTGAAAGACCTGGCCCCCCCAAGGGTTCTTTTTCTTGCCATGGTAATCTCCTTAAAAAAGACTATTGTCGTATAAGCGACAGTAGTATATTATTAAGGGTACTAAACCCGGGTCAAGAAAACGGCGCCTTGCACGCGCAACGGAACCGGGAGTATTCGTCGTATAAGCGACGAAGGTGGTCCGCATGTGTATTTTCCAGGAGGTGTTCATGGCTGTCCGAAGTGAAAAAATCGACCCCAGAATACGCAGAACCCGCAGGCTTCTCAGTGAGGCCCTGGTGGAACTCTGCGCCGAGAAAAAATACTCCTCCATAACCGTGGCGGATATAACCCGAAAGGCGGGGATCAACCGGGCGACCTTTTACCTTCATTTCGAGGACAAGGACGATTTGCTGGCCCGGGGTTTCGAGGGGTTCCTGGAGGAACTGGGGGAGGGCTTCCTGGAACAGCCGGCAAGGATGGACGATGAAGAGTGGCTCCGGTTTCGCATCGCCGCCCTTTTTCGAATGCTTATCCAAAGGCGTTCCTTTTTTCATGTCATCCTTTCCGGGGCAGGGGCATCACCCCTCTTCGGGAAGGCTTCGGCCTTTCTCGAGGGGTTCCTGATGGAATACCGGTTTCCCCTCCTCAAGGCAGGGGAGGAATCCCGTCCCGTTCCCATCCCCCTGGTGGCCAAAGCCGTGGTGTCCACCCTGATCGGTTTCGCTTCCTGGTGGCTTCAGGAGGATAAGGGATCAGCCATGCCCGGGGGAAAAGCACCCACGGCCGAAGAGATGGCGGATTACTATATCCGCTTCCTGAGGGGAGGCATCGCCGCGGCGGGGTACGGCTGGAAGGGGGGTTGATTCCGGGGCGGACATGGACCAGGTCCTGTTCCGACGCCCACGGATGGACCGTCGAGATAGAGTCGGAACCCGGGTGGCACTCCGGCTACCCTGATTTTCACCTCCCTTCCGGGGTTTTTGATGATGCTACGGTATAATGAGAAAAAAATACTTTTCGTACATGATCCGGCTTCCGAGACTACTACCGAAGGCTAAATACTATGGATTATGAATTTATAGGCATAGATGAAGGAAAGCAGAGGCTTATACGGGGCAATACCGCGAAATCTTCACTCCTCTGGAATACCGATCTGAAAGATTTTCCCACGGCGAGGTCTCTACAGCTTCTGGATGGGAATATACTTCTTGTGGGATATGAAAGGGGATATTTTACGGCTGACATTTCAACCGGTACTATTCTCCGTAGATATTCAGGGAACAGAGAGGTTACCTCAGTATATAGAAGAAAGGACGGAGTAACTGTTCTTTTTGGTGTAAACCTTGGCAGGAGAAGAGGCGTGACCCGCCGGCTGCTGGATCGGGATAACAATATAACAGAAGAGTTGATTATCAAAGGCAATTATGTAAGGCTAGTTACCCCCCTCGAGGACGGCGGATTCTTCCTCTGTGTGAACCGGAAAATTGTAAGAACCGACGCCGGTCTTTCCGAGTGCTGCAGGTATCGGGCGAGGGGATTCAAGCATGCCTGGAAAGCCCTTCCCCTGGAGGATGGAAAAGTCCTGGTTTCCGCAGGGTATGGCGCGTTTATGGCTTTTTTCACGGACGAAGGCGATCTTATACGAACCTTTGGTCGTAAAGGGAGTGTGCCCCGGGAAGTGAGGCCGTACTTCTACGCAACCTTCGATATGGCTGTCGATGGAAATATACTAGTTGCCAACTGGCAGGGCCACGGAACGGAAAACGGTAATAAGGGGCGGCAGCTGCTTTGTTTTTCAGGGTCGGGGGAGTACCTGC
>JAFGDJ010000083.1 GCA_016932135.1 Spirochaetales bacterium
CTCCTTGACCGGAAAGTTCCTTCTCTCTAAGGTCCTGATCATCTCTCCGCCCACCATCCCGCAGGCTCCCACTACCGCTACCGTTACCTCTCGTTTCGCCATCTTACGTCGCTTCCCTTTCTATCTGTTCTATCACCTCGCCGATGATCGCCACGCCCTTCAACGCCAGTTCCTCGGGGATCACCAACGGCGGCAGAAGCCGCGCCACGTTGTTGTGGTGCCCTCCCACTTCGATCATCACCCCCTTCCGGTGGGCGTAGGACCGCACCTTCTTCGCGTATTCCGGCGCCGGCTCTTTCGTCTTCTTGTCCTTCACCATCTCGATGCCCATCATCAGCCCGATCCCCCGGGCCTCGCCGACAATCGAACTCTTCTTCTCGATCTCCTTTAAGCCGGAGAGAACCTTTTCGCCCAGCGCCGCCGCCCGGGCCGGAATCTCTTCCCGGACCATGAACTTCAGCGCCGCGTTCCCCGCCGCGAAGGCCACCATGTTCCCCCGGAAGGTCCCGATGGTCTTCCCCGCCGGCCAGGTATTCAAGGACTCCCGGTAGGCTATGGCGCTGATGGGAAACCCGACGCCCCCTAAGGCCTTGCTCATGGTCACAATGTCCGGCACAATGCCTGAATACTCGAAGGCGAACATCTTCCCCGTTCGGCCTAAGCCGCACTGAATCTCGTCGCAGATCAGCAGGACATCATGCCTCCTGGTAATCTCCCGGATATTTCGTAAGAACCGCGGGTTCGGCACGATGGACCCGCCTTCTCCCTGGATGGCCTCGATAATCACCGCCGCCGGCTTGGAGATCCCCGAATGGCTGTCTGATAGAACCCGATCAAGCCAGGCCGCCGCGTACAGGTCGCTCTCCGTGTCCGGACACCCGAAGGGCTGCCGGTAGGTGTAGTCGTAGGGCACAAAGTGCACGTCGGGCACCAGCTGCCCCACCCCGTCCCGGTGTCCCGAGTCCGTGGTCAGGGCTAACGACGCCCCGGTCATCCCGTGGTAGCCCCCTTCGAAGGCGATAATGCCGTTCCGCCCCGTGTTCCACTTGGCCAGCTTTAACGCCTGCTCCACCGCGTCGGACCCCGTGGGTCCCCCGAAGAAAATCCGGCTCAGTTCCGCCGGCAGCAGCCCCCGCAGGGTCTCCACCAGCTCTTCCCGGGTCTCCGACGGAATGTCCAGGGTGTGGGTCGCCTTGTCGATCTGCCTATGCGCAGCTTCCAGGACCTCCGGATGGGCGTGGCCCACCGCCATGACCCCGGCTCCGCCGAACATGTCTATATAGATGTTCCCGTCCGCGTCTTCTATTGTCGCGCCCTTCCCCCGGGCAATGGCCATGGGCATCCCCCGGGAATAACTCACCGCGCTGCTTTCCCAGTCCGCCTGTTTCTTCAGTATTTCCCTGGACTTCGGCCCCGGCGGCTCAACCAGTATCTTCGGCGCCTCGGGCCATGAAAGCCCTGCCAGGGTTTTTTCATCAATCATTGTATCTTCCTCCGTGTCTCTATTCTTATCATCCGTCCATAAACCCTTCACTTCGAAAAAACGGTTTGGAAGAGCGGATGGGTCGTTTGATCATTTTGTAGTGAGCGTTCCCTTTCACCTGGGAACCGATTTTTTCCGAGATTGCGCCGGCCGTCTCCAGGAGGGGCTTGACGGTTTCCATCAGTTTCTCTTCAGTCAGCCGAACCGAGGGCGCGGAAATAGCCAGGCAGGCCACCAGGTTTTCCTCATAGTCGAAGATGGGAGCCGAGACCGAATGGATATCATCACTGTATTCCTTGATATCCAGGGCGTACCCCCTTTGACGGACCTTCATGATGTCTTTCAGCAGGTCCGCCTCATTGTCCTTGGTATTGGCAGCCCTTTTATCCATGTGAAGCCGTTCTATATGTGCGTACAGTTCTTCATCATCCATAGCCGCCAGAAATACCTTGCCCGAGGCGCTGGCGTGAAGGGGATAGATCAGTTCAATATCCCGATCGATGGATACCGCTCGGGGATGCCGCACCTTGTCGAGAACAACGATGGAATCCCGATGCAGCACCGAAAGATAGACATTTTCCCGGATATACTCCGAAAGTTTTCTCATGAAAGGCCGGGCTATTTCATCCAACCGGGTGCTTTTGGGTACCGTGTTTCCCAGGGCGAACATCTTGTACGTCAGAGCATAGGTACCTTCTTCCGAACGTTCCACGTATCCCAGGGCTTCCAGGGTAATCAGAAGACGATGCACATTCCCCCGGGTCAGATCGAGTTTCTTAACAATAAAGGGAGCTTTCACCGGCTGGTTTTTTCCGATACATTCCAGAATCCGAAAGGCTTTTTGCACCGTGGTAGCCAGGGAGTAGGATTTTGTATCAATATCTGAACAATCGTCTACATCTTGAAACATATTCACCTCCTCCCAAGAATATACCTTCCTTTTGCCAAAAAAACCTACCTACCTTTAATGAAAAGCTTTCGAGGAATAGCAACAAAGGTCTCACAACCTTCGTCGGTTATCAGTAAGGGCTCCGAACATTCAAATCCATAGGTGTCAAGCCAGATTCCCGGCATAAAGTGCATGGTCATACCCGCCGTGAGTATCGTTTTATCTCCCGGACGAAAACTGATGGTGTGCTCTCCCCAATCGGGAACATAGTTCAAACCGAAGGAATAGCCCACCCGGGAGGGCTTTTCCACCCCCGTGCCGGCAAGACAGGAACGCCAGAAAGCCTCAACTTCCTCGGCGGACACCCCGGGTTTGATAAACTCCAGGGTTTTTTCCAAGCCTCTGACAACTACGTCCGCTGTCTTTTTAAGATCATCCGGCGGATCTCCCAGATACACGGTCCTGGACAGGGGGGCATGATACCGGTACCGGGTGCCGCAGAGCTCCAGGAGCACTACGTCGTTTTCCTGGTACACCCGGTCGGGATGATAGGTAAGATGAGCCGTGGATGTCCGCTCCGCGCTGGGCATGATGGGAAAAATCGCCGGGGAATCCCCGCCGTACTCCTCGGTGCCGCTGATCTGGGCCCCCGCCACCGCCGCGGCGGCATCCCGCTCTCTCAGTCCCGGCTGAATAGAATCCACCGCCAGGTTCATGACCTTTTCACAGATTCTGCCGGCCTGCCGCATATACTCGATCTCCGCCGGCGATTTAACGGACCTGACCCAGTTCACCAGGTTGGTGGCGTCAAGGAATTCCGCTTCGGGGAGCTCTTCCCGGAGTTTCATAAAGGACCGGGCGGAAAACCAGTAGTTATCCATCTCCACCCCGATTCTGCGGCTGCCCCAGCCGAGCTCTCGAAGAAGAGAGGCTACAAACACCATGGTGTGGGTATAGCGGGACTGGACGTATTCATCGGCGTAACCATGGATAGACCGTTCCGACAGCCAGGTGGTCAGCCGGGCGCCGTTGGAATCCTGCCGACGCCCAAACCACAGGGGCTCCGGCGATTCCATATCCAGGAGAAGCCCCTGGTGCACATAGAAAGACCAACCGTCGTACCCGGTGAGATAGTTCATATTGGCCGGATCGACCACCAGAAGCACCTGTATACCCGCTTGATCCATTTTCTCCCGGGTTTTCCGGATACGTTGAAGATATTCTTCTTTGGAAAAACGCTGATTATCTGTCATAAGCACCTGCTTTTCCAGTATAAACCGGCATATTTTTTACACGCAAAGGAAAATCACTAAAAATGCGCGTAGTTTTCATTATATGAACGTAAAGATGTCGTAAGTTTTATTATTTGAACATGTGTTTGTTATATGCACTTATTTGATTTACATCTCAGAGACGGCGTACTACACTAATCCCTGCGCCCGGGAGCCGTGGAGAAAGCTGAGATTGTACTCCCCCGGTCGTCAATTCAGGAGATGCCTGTGAGAATAGTAACGGAAAAGGACCTTCGAGTCTGTATAAAACTGGATCATGATGCGGTGAAAGCCGTGGAGCAAGGCTTTGCATACCTGTCTCAAGGAAAAGCCACCGTACCGCCTATCCTGATGCTTCCAGTCCCGGAGCAGCAGGGTGAAGTGGATGTAAAAACCGCTTATATGCCGGATATAGACAAACTGGCGGTAAAAATCGCCTCCGGTTTTTTTAACAACAATAAAAAAGGTCTGCCCAGTGCCAGCGGTATGATGATCCTATTGAATTCCCGCACCGGATTCCCCGAAGCGATCCTTCTGGATAACGGCTACCTCACCCAGGTCAGGACCGGAGCAGCCGGAAGCATCGCGGCGAAACACCTGGCACCGTCAACGGTAACCCATGCCGGGGTTATCGGCACAGGGACCCAGGGGCGTTTCCAGATGCGGGGATTGAAGCTTGAGAGAGATTTCAAGACTCTCCATGTTTTCAGCCTCGACCCTGAAGATACGGTGGAAGCCTACCGCCGGGAGATGGCCGAAGAGCTGAAGGTAGAGGTGATTATCGAACCGACGGTACAGGCGGTGGTGGAAAAAAGCGCCGTGGTGGTCACTACCACCCCCGCCAGGAAGGGTTTTATCCGGGCGGAATGGCTGCATCCGGGACTTCACATCACCGCCATGGGGAGCGACACGGAGGAAAAGCAGGAACTCATGCCGGAAGTCTTCTCCCGGGCGGACGTGACGGCCTGTGATCTAAAATCCCAGTGTTTCTCCCTGGGGGAACTCCGGTCGGCCCTGGAAGCGGGAATACTGACCAGGGAAAGCCCGGTTATCGAGCTGGGCGAACTGGTTGCCGGGACGAAAAAAGGCCGGACCTCGGACAATCAGATCACTCTCTGCGACCTCACCGGCGTGGGAGTCCAGGATACGGCTATAGCCTTACAGGCCCTGTCCCGGGCTGAGAAACAAGGATTGGGAACAGTGGTTGAGTAAAAACCTTCTTTCATACACCCAATTGACCCTGGGCATGCTTTTTACAGCGGCCCATGTGGTAGCCGGAAAGGTGGTTACATCGGTCTTTCCGATTTATTTCGCCTCCGGCGTTACTCTCTTTACCAGCGCCGCTCTCTTTTTTCTTTATCTCAGCCTTCAAAAGAGTTCTGTTCCCCGGCTTGACCGCCGCAGTTTTCTTCTTATTCTCCTGCAGGCCTTCGCGGGGATCTTTCTCTTCCGGATAGGCATCTTGAAAGGGTTGTCTTACACCGGAGCCATGGAAGGGGGTATTATTCTTTCCTCTACCCCCATGGTTATCGCTCTTCTTTCCTTTTTTCTTCTCCGGGAGGCCCTGACCTGGAGGAAAATTATCGCCCTGGGCCTTTCCATCGGGGGAATCATGATCATCAATCTGCTGCAAGTCGAAGTGGCCGGATCGAAGGATCACATCCTTTTAGGCAGCCTTTTTCTTTCCGGAGCGGTCTTCGGAGAGGCCCTCTTTACGGTCTTACGGAGGATCATCGGACAAAAGGTACGCCCGGTAACCAATGCAGCCTATACGGCTCTCATGGGGGCCCTGTTCTTTCTGCCGCTGATGATCCGGGATATCCCTCAGACCGCCGCCGGTAACTTTACGGCAGCCGACTGGCTGATTCTCTTCTTCTACGGTACCGCCGCTCCCATGGCGGCCTTTGTGCTTTGGTTCAGCGGGGTCAGCGGATCTTCCGGCAGCACCGCCGGAGTCTTTACGGCTATTCTGCCGCTGGGTACCATACTGCTGTCCGCGTTGTTTCTGGGAGAAACCCTTCAGGGCTACCATACTCTCGGCACGGTCTGCATTGTGGCGGGAATCGTACTGGTTGTCAGGAGCCCGGTGAGGAAACGGCAGGACCGGTAAACCGGGAAGCCTCCAGGGCTTTTTCGAAGAGCCCGGGGTTATGAAAGGTGGTCCTGTTGCGGCCTCCGCGTTTGGATCGATACAGGGCCTCGTCGGCCATTTCCACCAGAGCGTTGAAAGGACGATCATCCAAGTCGCTTATATGAACCACACCGATACTCACGGTTAAGGTAGCTTTTCCGTCCACAAAACGGGAGTTCTCCACGGTAGTCCGGATTCTTTCCGCCACCGTCCAGGCGATATCCAGGCGGCTCTGCACCAGGAGAATGATAAATTCTTCCCCGCCGAACCGGGCGGTCACGTCTTCTTTCCTCACACAGCTTTCCATTACCCTGGCTACCTTGAAGAGTGCGTCATCCCCCGCCTGGTGGCCGTAGGTATCGTTGAAGCGTTTAAAATGATCAATATCCAGCATGAGAAGGCTGGCCTCGGAATGATGCCGTTTTATTCGGGAGGACTCTTCGTCAAACCGCCGGGTGAAGAAGGAATGGTTATAGAGCCGGGTTTTGTAATCGGTGATGGCGCTGCGGTAATGAATATTGTTTTGAATACTGACGGAAGTAAAACGCATCAACCGGTCCAGATACGCGATCTCCTGCCGGGTATATTCCCGTTCCAGGAGCTTCCGTCCGAAAACGATAAAACCGTAAAATCCGCCTATGCCGATGATAGGAACTATAATTTCCGGGAACAGGGGAAGCAGTTTTTCGGTGATACCGGGATTCTCGAGCTTATACTCTAACAGAGAAAAACTGATCGTATTGGGGTACCGCAGGAAGAAACTCTCATAGGGTTCCAGAGAGTCAATAGTAAGGAGATTTTCCACCAGTTTCATATTCCGGTAACAGAATATCCGGGGAACCAGGCTCCGTTCCTCATCATGAAGGACAAAGGCCAGGTATGAGGGGACGAACTTGTTGAGCAGCCGGGCGGTAACATATTCCACCAATTCGGGAATGGAGGTCTTGCTGAAGATATCCAAACCCTCTTTATAGAGTTCTTCCAGGTTCCTGATCTCCGCTGTCAGCCGGTCTATCCTGTCAATGATACCGACCCTTTCCAGCAGGTCGTAATGGGCGATAATCTCGGGGTTTTCTTCCCCTTCGTTATCCCTCCAGGTTTCATCGTTCATAGCAACTCCGCCGCCAGTTCCGCCAGACCGCTGCGTTCCGTACGATCCAGCAGAATATGACCGAAGATTTCCTGTCCCTTGAAGGCCTCCACGAGGTAGGACAAACCGTTGGAGTTGGAATCCAGGTAAGGACTGTCGATCTGATAGGGATCACCGGTAAGGACAACCTTTGTCGCCTCTCCGGCCCGGCTCACCACCGTTTTTATTTCATGGGGTGAAAGGTTCTGGGCCTCGTCGATAATAATAAACTGCCGCGGAAGAGATCTTCCCCGGATATAGGTAAGAGCTTCTATCTCGATCAGATTATTGCTTATCAGCCAGTCCATGCTTTTTACGGCACCTTTCTTGTTTACGGCGACCAGGTGTTCCAGATTGTCGAAAAGGGGCTGCATCCAATTGGAGAGTTTCTCCGTTTTTGCCCCGGGCAGGTAACCGATATCCTTTCCCATGGGCACCACCGGCCGGGTAATCAGCACCCGGTCATATTTCTTTTCTTCCAGCACCTTCTTCAAGCCCCCCGCCAGGGCAAGGAGGGTTTTCCCCGTGCCGGCCTTCCCCACCAGGGTTACCAGCGACAGGGAATCATCCAGGAGAAGATGAAGAGCCATCCGCTGCTGATGGTTCAAAGGCTTTATTCCATACACCGGGTTTATTCTTCCCGGTAGGTACACCAGGGCGCGTTTATCCGCCTGATACCGTCCAATGACCGTTGCATCCTGACCCGTACAGGCTGCCAGGACAAATTCATTGGGCGTCAGGTTATCGGGCCATTCGAGCCGCCGTTTCTCCCGGAAGTTTTTCAATGAATCGGCGGAAAGCTGCAGTTCCCGATACCCCCGGTACAGATCGTGAATGTTGACCTTCTGCTTTTCGTAATCCACGGCTTTCAGCCCCAAAGCCGTGGCTTTCACCCGGGCGTTGATATCCTTGGAAACAAAGAAAACCTGCTTTCCCTCTTCCTTCAAGGCCAGGGCTGTAAAGATGATCTTGTTATCCGGCTTGTCCTGAATAATACCCGCCGGAATGTTCTTCGGGGTGGTAAGGACCACCCGGCATACCGATCCGTTGGACATCTTCACCCCCTGGCTTAAGTCCCCGTGTTTTGCCAGGTCGTCGAGAAAGCGGATAGCATGACGGGCGTTCCGTCCCCGCTCATCGCTGCTGGATTTCAGTTTATCCAGTTCCTCCAGAACCCAGAGAGGGACCACCACCTCGTTGTCTCTGAAAGAAAGCAGGGCGCTGGGGCGGTGTATCAGGACATTGGTGTCGACAACAAAGGTTTTCACGCTGTTTTCCGGCATAGACAACCTACTTTCCGGTGATGGTTTTCAGACTTTCCACCAGGGCTTCCCGCCGGGCGGCATACAGCTCGTGTTCCGCCGCAGCTTCAGCCAGGTAAAGAACCTTTTCCGCTGGAACAACAGCCGTCATATACACAAAGGTTTCACCCTGGTAGGGGACATTCCATTCGATAAAGAAGCCTCTTCCGGCGGGGCAGTCGAAGAACTCTCCTTCGGTACGAAGGTGGTAGCCTTCATCGAGAAACTGGCGTTTCAGCGCCTCGCTCCAGAATTCCACCGTCTGCCGGGGATAATGTTCTTCCATGACCACACGAAAGGGCAGACCTTCCGGACTGACGGCAAAAAACCGCTCCCCCCCTTCCACCAGGGCGAATCCTTGAGGGACCGTTACTTCAACGGTGGCGCAGGCAACAAAGAACATCATAAAAAAAGCCGCCCCAATCAGGAGAAACCGTTTGGCCATCAGAATCCCTCCCTCATAAAGTCATAGAAGTCCAGTCGGTTCATCCAGGTGAAAGAGGACGGGATATTCGACGGAAGGGTCTCCTCCCGGTAGGTAAAGGCGATTTCCGCCCGGGCCATGGCCGCATCGACCAAAAGACGATTCAGCCGTCCTTTCATGGATTCGATTTCATTTAGAAGACGATTGACCTCCCGTTCGATGGCTAAGGTTCCCTTTACATCCGCGCCGTCGATATAGGAAAGGTTTTTCGCCAGAATTTCCTCCCTGGCCCGAATACCCGAACGCAGAGCGGCCAGTTCTTCCGAAACATCGGAAGCTCCGATGGAGAGGTCATACACCGCCTCCGCCTGGGTGTCGAGGAAAGATTTAAAGGTTTCAAGATCACCGGCGGGAAAACGGAGGATAACCATGTCGGTAGACCGGAGCAGGAAATAACCCTTTCGCTCTTCGGTCCAGGAAATCAGGAGATCCGCCGCGCTCTCAGGGTCCGCCACCAATAAGGTAGCGGAAAGGCTTCGCGTCAAGGTGCTCTGCTCGGCAAAGAGCCCTAAGGAGGCCAGGCAGAAAAACAGCGGGAGCAGGAAAAGTCGTTTCATCTCAGCACCGCCCCCTGGAGAGCCGTAAAAACCGGCTCCCTCATTTTTTCCAGAGCCCGGGCGTCGGGAAAAAAGACCTCGATAACGACGATCCGATCCCCCACAACCTCCTGGGCCACAAGAAAATAAAAAGGATCCTTATCTTTGCTGGTGAAGAGTACTCCCTTTATCGCTCCGTCCTGTAATTCCACCCTTTCGGCTTCGGCGTACAGGGGGCTCAAATGAAAAGCTAAAGCCTCCTGCCAGAAAGCCGTGTCGCCCACGGGTTGATTTACCGTACCGCTGATCCGGACCCGGACCCCCAGGGGATCTTCCGCCCGATACACCTCATCCTCGGAAAAGACAGCGAAGCCCTCACCCAGGGAGAGCTCCGGTTTTTTCACAGGAGCCCCTAAACTGGGATACAAGGGGTGTAGGCCGGCAATCCAGGGAAAGGGGATGGTTTGCCGGAGCCCCGAATCTTCGGCCAGCCGGGGAACAAGTTCCACCTGTATTCGGGAAAAGGCGATCATCTTTTCCAGGCTTGCCAGGGTGTTCCGGATTCCTTCGATTTCCTCAGTCAGACGCCGGATTTCCCGCAGAATCTTCAAGCGTTCTTCCACGTCTTCCGTTTTTTCCAGGAGGGTATAAAGCCGTTCCCTTGTTCTTTCGGCGATCTCCAGCCGGGTCGAAAGGTCGGTAAAGTATTCCGTTACATCCACCGTTTCGATGTTTTTATAATCCACCCGACCTAAGGCCAGAATCTTCTGAAAAAGTTCGTTAAACCACTCCGCCGGAACCCGGATGACCACCAGGTTTCCCCAGATTCCTTCCACATATCCGCCGTTGTCCGTGGCCAGGTCGGCAATGGTATTTCTCGTTTCTTCCGGGTCCTCGACGATAAGACGGCTGAAACCGCTGTACACCTTCAAACGGCGGACCGGCTCTTCGGGCGGAGGGCTTTGAGCCTCTGCGATTGTATCGACGGACATGCTCATGGGAGCCACCGTTTCCTCCGCTATGGGGGCCGAGGATTTGGCCATGGAAAGGGGAGCCGGGGCAAGGTCCCGGGTCTCGTATTCGTCATAGTCGGGATAACCCGCGGCTTCCTTGTATCCTCCGCCGAAGGAAGCGCATCCCGAGAAAACAGCCAAAACAAGGAAAAAGACAGAGTATATCTTTTTAACCATAGAAAAAGTATACATGCATTATCGCCCCATGTAAACGCCTGGTAAAAAACGGGTATAAAAAAAAGACCCCGGGGCTTCCGGGGTCCTTCAGTTATGCGGCCCTTGGCCGCTCTTTTCTCACTATCATAGTTCTTTCCTCCTTTCCTTTTTCAAAAAATATAAAGCCGGTCATTTTTCCTGGAGCTTTTGACCGACCTCCACCAGTAATGCTCCAAGCTTGGCCAGCAGGACTCGCCGGGACCTGCTTCCGCTCCTGCCAAGGGAAGCCAGCCTGTCGGCTTCCGCGACCTTGAGCATGTCCCTGGACCGTTCTTTTGCCAGGGTGTAGAGTTCATGGTCCGAGTGATACATTTTGAACCTCCATGTTCAAAAAAAACCGCTAAGGAATACTCCTTAAGCGGTTTTTCTGTAGGACCCATCGGAAAGCCATTTCTTTCCGACCCAAAAAAAAACCGCGGCTACCCTTTTGGGGTCCCGCGGTGTGCTCTGCTAAAAAAAGGCTAGAACTGTCGCGCGGACCCGGGTTTGGCACAATATGCCGAAGAAAATACAGTAAAAATACAACAACTCATAGTTTCCGCGCTCCTTTATCTAAGATTTCCTTATTTTTTATACTATCAGGTTATTTTTGTCAATCCCTGAGAAGAATTTTATTTCGCCGGAAGGCCGTCCAGCATTCCACAGGCCGCTCCAATCCGCTCTCCCCGGGTATCCCGGAGCCTGCAGGGAATTCCCCGGCTGGTCAGGTTAAAAAAGAACGCTTCGATCTCTTCCCGCCGGGGTTTTCGAAATCTGCCCGAAGAACCGGGATTCCACGGAATCAGGTTAACCTGACATACCAGCCCTTTCAAATAAGCGGCCAGTTTTTCCACGGCCCCTGGTCCGTCGTTTACCTCAGGGATAAGGACGTATTCAATAAAAAGGCAGTCTTTCCGGTGATGCAGGGGAAAGGAAACCAGGGCTTCCTTTAATGCCGCCATATTCCAAACCCGGTTTATCGGCATCAGAACCGACCGGGTATCATCATCCGGAGCGTTGAGGCTCACCGCCAGCCTAAGGGTGTGAAAAGCCCGGTCGTTCACCTCCGCGGCTAAAGCGGAAAGCCTCCGGATACCCTCCACGTGGCCGCAGGTGGAGATGGTGATTTTACGCTTCGGAATCCCCAGCCCCCGCTGGTCACTAAGGATGCTCACGGCCCGAAGGACCGCGTCAAAGTTATCCATGGGCTCTCCCATCCCCATGAATACCAGGTTGGAAATCGGAGCCTGAAAATGGAAGACCGCCGTCATGACCTGCGACACGATCTCCGCCGTCGAAAGGTTCCTGGTAAACCCCCGGGCAGCGGTTTCACAGAAGGCACAGCCCCGGGCGCAGCCCGACTGGGAAGAAACACAGAGGGTGTTGTAATGATCCATGGGAATAATAACGGCGTCACAGACCGCCCCGTCATCAAACCGGAGGGTGAACTTGACAACCCCCGCCTCCTCCATCCATCGGCTAATCTCGGGCAGAGAAAAGGAAAAATCCTCCGTTACCTGCCGAGCCAGGGCGGGATTCGGCCGATACGCCTCGCTCACGGTCATATCGCCGGAACCGGTATCGTACACCCGGCGGAAAAGCTCACCGGCGTGAAAATCACCTTTTCCGTAGGCTATCTCGAACCGGGCTACCAGATCATCGTAGGTGAACCCGAGAACTTCCAGGGACATTCAGATGTTACTCCCCGATAATCTTCACAAGAACACGTTTTCTTCGGCGGCCGTCAAACTCCCCGTAAAAAATCGTTTCCCAGGGACCCAGGTCGAGCCGTCCGTCCGTGACGGCGATGACTACCTCCCGGCCCATGATCTGCCGTTTCAGGTGGGCGTCTCCGTTGTCTTCACCCACGTTGTGGCGGTACCCCTGGCGGGAATACGGAGCCAGCTTTTCCAGCCAATCCAGGTAGTCCTGATGCAGCCCCGACTCATTGTCGTTGATGAAGACACTGGCTGTGATATGCATGGCGTTGACCAGGCAAAATCCCTCCTGAATTCCGCTTTCCTTCAGGGCTTCCACCACCTGGGGCGTGATGTGCACCAGTTGGTACCGTTTTTCCGTATTGAACCAGAGTTCCTTCCGATAGCTTTTCATAGGGCCTCC